>JAGLOH010000131.1 GCA_023139025.1 Candidatus Heimdallarchaeota archaeon
GGAGGAAGATATTTGTGGAAAGAATGGTTAGGTGCTTTAAATAATGATAAATTGCTTGTAATGGAAAACTATGAATTACCAGTTGAAGAACCTTATCTACGCGAAGCTCTAGGTTTTGGATCTAACCTTGCACCTGACATCCCAGCAAATTTCAAGAAGCTGGTTAATTTATTCAAGAGTGTTCCTGATGAAATAGTGAAAATAGGTAATGCAGCTTTTTTCATAGGAAACATAGATAGTTTGTATTCCTCACAGTTTTGGAATATTCAATCATTCATCGGAGATTCTTCTTTAACTGAATGGAGAACTAAATTCATCAAATTAGCAATCAAATCGTATACTGCAGCTCTAAAGAAATATACACTGAAGAACTCACCGCTTCTATTTGCTAAAACTCAGAATGATTTGGGTAACTTCTATTCTTGTTTAGCTGAGATTGAGAATAAAGTTGAAAATTATAAATTTGCAGTCGATTCTTATAAGGAAGCATTGAAGCTGTTTTCAGCAGATTTGTTTATTTTAGAATATAGTCAGGTTAATCATAACCTTGGTTTAGCTTTTCAGACATTAGCTGAATTAGAAGAAAGAGAAGTAAATAGTAAATTCGCAATATTCTCATACAAAGAAGCAATTAAAGGACGTGATTTAGCCAGTTATCCTTTTGAACATGCAATAACATTAGTAAATCAAGGTGTTGCTTATAAGACTTTATCTGGAATTGAAGCGAACGAGTTCTATTCAACATTTGCTATAGATTCTTATAACGCTGCACTTAGGACTGGTTCTTTAGATCAAATGCCTACAGAAAGAGCAATGATTTACAGCAATATTGGAGTAGCTTATAGGTTGTTAGCAGAAACCCAAGAAAAGCTATTCAACTGTAAACAAGCATTACTAGTTCTAAATGATGCTTTAACAGTTAGAAACCAGGCACAATTTCAATTTGAATACGCCATATCTACAACAATTTTAGGCGACGTTTATAGTGCCCTATCCTCTGAAGAAAACAAAGAAGAGAACAATAATTTAGCTATTTCAGCTTATGATAAAGCAATTAAAATATTCATAAAGAAGCACGAAGCTTTCTATGATAATGTAGTTGAGAGAAAGAAAACTATCGTCGAGTTTAGTAAATAAGAGAGCTAAACTCTCCTTTTTTTTATTTATCTCGCAAAAGATTGGATGAAAGTCATGGGAAGAAACTGTCTAAGTTTTTCTAGATGAAGAAATAAAACAAATCATATCTATCGAACAAAATAAAACACACTATGAAGCTACTCCAAATAAATAATCTAAAAAGGTCAACCCATCTGAAAGAAATTTTTCGATAATGTGTTCTTCTCTGAATTCCAAAACCTTTGAAGTATAAAGATTGTGCTAGAAACTCGGATCTATAGATTACTGAAGCAATAAAGATTGCTAATACTTTTGGTAACCATCTCAGAAAGAAGCCTTTAATTTCACCTCGAATTTTCAGAGTTGTAAAAGTATCTTCAGCATCTTTAGCTATCCTAGGAATCATCATTAAAGCTAGAGAAGGAATCAATGCGATTTTAGCTGGGATTTTTAATTTTTCAAGACTTCTTGTCAAATCTGAAGGGTTAACAATAGAAAAGAAAAAGGAAAAACCTAATCCTCCAACAAGTAAACGCATTAAGACACGATACACGAGAAGCCACCCTCCAAAGATATAAGTTAACCCTCCTAGAGGTACTATAATTGGTAAAAGAGCCCACAAAATACTCAAGGACCCTCTTATATTTTTAAAAATAACATTTTCAAAAATGATGAATGTTAACAATAGTGCTAATACCCAGTTTTTGTTAAGAACTAAAAATCCAAATTGAACGAATATAATACTAATTCCCATTAACGGGTGAATTTGTAGTTTATCTGGTTTATACAAAAAACCATCATAAATTCTCTTTAACATAAAGGACATCTATTCAGCCTCCTTAAGTAAAACGTTGAATTCTTTAGGATTAAGAATTCTAGGAAGAGATAGACCTGTTTCTTTTTCGAGCTTTTGAATGAATCTTACAGTTTGATTAGGTATCAAATTTGTATGTTGCTCTAAGTTATAAAGAACTTCTCGAGGAGGTCCATCTAGACAAATATTTCCCTTTTCAATAACAATTAATCTATCCAAAGAAGTTACAATTCTGGGATCATTGGATGCAAGAATAACCGTGTTTCCTTTATTTTTTGCTGTCTTAACTAATTCAAGTAGAATTGTTCGACCTTTTTTATCCAAAGCAATTGTAGGTTCATCCAACAAAATAAAATCCTCTTGAAAATGAAATGAGTTTATCAAAGCAAAAAGTCTTCTTTCTCCTTCACTCAAATGATAGAGCTTTCTTTTCATCAGTTTTTGCATCTTGAATTTGCTATAGATTTCCATAACTTCTTCTTCATTTCTAAGCTGTCTTTCTAAATCTTTTACTGGTGTAGGTCCAATTAGGAATAGTTTCGCGTTTTCAGGAACATAAATGGAATCTTTCTTTCCTTTTCTAACATTCTTAATTCTTCTTCCTTTATGCCAAACTTCACCTTCCTTTACTTTTTCAACTCCCAAAATAACTTTCATCAATGTAGATTTTCCACAACCATTTATCCCCATCAATCCTATAGATTCTCCTTTCCTAAATTGAAGATTTATATCTTTCAATATCCAGTTACTTTTATTGTTATATCTAAAATTAACATGATTCAAAGAAATGGCAGTATCACTTGGTTTCTTGTTTTCTAACTTGAATAGCTCTGAAGTATTTGCATCCTTAATTCTTGATATTATTCTTTTCGAATCAATATGATTTTCAAGAGAAAGAATCTTATATTTATTTTTGGAATCTATCAGAGACAGTTCTGGTGGGTCTATCTCTTCTAACATCTCTATGTTTTTAGAAGGGTGCTCATCACTAACTATCTTCCCCTTTTTCAAAATAATTAGTCTATCAGCTTTTGTTGCAATATAATCAAGACGGTGTTCAAAAGCTATTACTAAATGACCTTTATCTGCTAAATTTCTTAGCAGTTCAACCAGTTTTACCTCTGTTTTAGGATCAATCCTAGCAATAGGTTCATCTAGAATAATGATAGGTGGAGTAAAAGCTAAAGCTGATGCTAGAAATACTCTCTGTAATTCTCCAGAACTTAATTCAGGGATTAGTCTTCTCTTTAATTTGCTAATCCCCAATTCTTCCAACACTTGATTAAGTGAAGATAAAATCTCTTCTGAATCTATTGCAAGATTTTCTAACAAAAAAACAATTTCCTCTTCAACAAGTAATGAAGTAGTAAAGTCACTAGGATATTGAGGTACATAACCTAAAGTATTAACTAGATTTTCTCTTGTAAATTCGTTAAATGAAAGATTATTGAATGAAACATCACCAGAAATTTCTGCCTTTGTAAAATTAGGAATTAGTGTCATTAAGACTTGAGCTAATGTACTTTTACCACTTCCACTAGCACCTGCTACAACAATGAATTCTCCTATTTGTGCTTCAAAGTTTACTGATTTAAGAGCATAACTTCTTTGTGTTGGATATTTTACTGTTAAATCTTTAACCTTAAGCATTAGATTTCCTCTTCAAATTAAAATTCTAATTCTCGTTAGTTTCTATCGGATCTTCTTCAAGGTCCGAATATTCCACATCTCTTTCCGAATGTATTATTCCAAGTTCCCTTAAATAAGAAACAATAGGTATGGCAATCGCTGCTCCAAGAATAACTTGAGCAATATTAAATGGAATCTCAACTGCAGCCCCTCCTACGGGAAAATTTAGAACAACTGTTTCATAGAAGAAGTAACCTAAAACAATAATCATTCCACCTATAGTACAGGATAATGCCATTTCACCTTTTTCTTTTAGAAAAATCACTACTAAAACTATGAGAGTAGAAAGAATGAGAGCTATAATCAAGAAAGCATAACCTGGAATTTCCATAATAAATGTTCTACCACCAGAAAAAGCTAACCCAACTGGGAATATACTACTTTCTATTAATCTTGAGAACCCAATAAGAAATGTAGGTTCACTTCCATATAATGAAATACCAAATTCAAATGTTTGATTTACAAAAATTGCTGAAAAAATAATTAAGAAAGAACAAATAATTCCAATGAAAAGGAACTTCAACCATTTCTTCATCCTTTTTCCATAATGAAAAAGTAATCCTACAGCAAACCCCTCAGCAGCTTTTAAAATTGCAGTTGCAGGTGCAAAAATACCATACCCTAAAGCTAAATCAGCCATAGAAGCACCTAAACCACCTGCAATAGCTCCAGTAATAGGTCCTCCGATTAAAGCTGCTAGATATACAAAAGCTTCTCCTATGTTGAAAAATCCATTTGAAGCTGGTATGGCAATAAAGAATATAGAAGTAGAAAGAAATACTAGACCTGTAAAAGAAACAATCAATGATAAATTTCTTATTGAATTCACTTCATTAATTAGACTTTGACGCAAACCGACTTCTTGTACCATTTTGAGCTAACTCCAAAAGATATACAAGTTATAACTTGAATAATTTATTATAACTTTTTTGGTGTGCAGTTAAATCTTAAGAAAATTTTTAGCAAAATTTCAATTACTTTAGTTTTCTAAAGAAGAATGTATTAATAAATAAGTACTTCCCATCATCTTGGTAAGAAACCTATGAAGGTAAGAAAACTATTTATCGGTATTAGCTTAGCTGCTCTAATGATTTTTACAATGCAGCTCGCATCCTCAAATCAAGCACTGAGCAATGGTAACGGATATTTCTTCAGTTCTGCAGATGGAGATCTTGAGCAAATTCATGAAAGATATCAATTAAACAATCGTTTGGGTGATTGTGAGAGCGATTGTGATTGCGATGGAGATGGAGAATGTAATTGCGATTGTGAAAATTTATGGGATCAGATTCAAGACAGAATTAAAGACAAATTACAAGATGGAAGTTGTCAAGATTAGAACCTAATTCATCTTAAATTTTTTTTACAAATTTGCACTTATTTTATTTTTAATATAAATTGTGGGTTTTTAAAGAAATTCTATAAGATTTTTCATTTTTTCTAAGGATTCAAATCCCTTCTTTGTCATTTTAAACTTCTTAATTTTTGTGTCTTGTTCAAATAACACTATCAACCCTTTCTCTTGGAGTTCATTTAGTTGCTGATATATAGATTGTTTAGATACAGCTCTCCCTAAGGATTCCCTAGGAGAAATCCCATACGTTGCTTTACCTTCTGAAATAATCTTCATTCTTGGAGATAAGAACTGTTAGTAATAAAGTAGATTGGTTAAATAGATGTACTAGAGTTGCAATAAGTTTATATTAGGAAAAAACCAAGTTTAAGGTAATATATGTAATTTCAAATTGGATAAACATAGTCTATTTGAATATATGTCAAACTTTACAAGATATTCTAGAAGAGAAAAAATTTAGGGTAAGAACAGCAAATAGTGGGAATCAAGCAATTGATCTTTCGAAAGAAAATAACTTTGATATTGTTATCCTGGATGTAATGATGCCTATCTTAAATGGATTTGAAACTTATAAAAAGATAAAAGAAATCAACCCCAACATCACAGCAATCATGATAACAGGTTACGAACAAGAGGCAAGTACACTTATACAAGCAGCTTTGGATGAATCTGTTCTTGCTTGTCTCTCTAAACCTCTTGAACATAACAAAATTTTCTCTTTAATTAAGAAAGTATCACAAGGAAAAATAATTGGGAAAAAACTCCCAAAACCATTAATGAAAAAGGTGTTTAGAATGATTGCAGAAACGATTATGATTGTTGATGACGATAATAATTTATGTGAAACTCTTTCAGACATTTTCTCGTATAAAGGTATCAATTCAATTACAGCACATACAGGTAAAGAAGCTATTAATAAATCAAAAGAATTCTCTCCTTCTGTTGTATTAATTGACATAAAGCTCCCAGATATGGAAGGAACTCAACTTTTTCAAGAACTAAAAAAAGGTAATCCAGAGCTCATTTGTATTTATATTTCAGGCTATGCTAGCTTGGAGCACACATTAACTGCTTTTAAAAATGAAGCAGAAGGATTTTTTGTCAAACCTTTACCCTTAGAAGAACTATTAGCTCGAACTGAGGAGCTTCTTGAGAAGAAGCGTTTGAAAGAAGCTCTTAGGAAATCTGAGGAGAAATTCAGACATCTATCTGAAAATCTAGAAATACAGGTGGAAGAAAGAACAAGGGATCTACTACAAACACAAGGAAAACTTATAAGACAAGAAAGATTGGGGATTTTTGGTCAGATAGCTGGAGGAATTGCCCATGAATTTAATAACATACTCTCAACAATCATAGGGGCAACTGATATTTTACTTGAAGATGTAAAGAACAAAGATTCTATTAA
>JAGLOH010000132.1 GCA_023139025.1 Candidatus Heimdallarchaeota archaeon
TGAGAATAACAAATTTCTAAAGAGCGATTCTCTTCCTAAGGTAGCTGTAATATTTCCATTATACAAAGAACCATTTACAGTTGTTTCCCAAACATTGGAGGGAGCAATGAATCTAGATTATCCAAAAGAGAAGTATGAGATAGTTGTTTGCGATGATAGTCCTCTTGATCATTCTTCTGAGATAGAATCTTTTTGTAAAGCTAATAGTATAACCTTCATACGTAGAAAAAACCGATCAGGATTTAAAGCTGGAGCGATTAACAATGCTTTGAAACAAATTAAATGTGATTTTCTAGGAATCTTAGATGCTGATCATATTCCAACCCCCAATTTCATCAAAACTTGTCTCTCTGGCTTTATTGAAGACGATATTGTTCTTGTTCAAGGAAAACCAATGTTTGTGAATCAAGATGATTATCTGATGAGAAGTAGTGCATTTATCCAATCTCAATTTTACCATATTTATCAAAAAAGTAGAGGTACTAGAAATGGTGTTATATTTGCTGGAACTACAGGATTGTTGAGAGTTGATCTACTAAAAGAATTCGGAGGTTTCTTGGAAGACACATTAGCCGAAGATACAGATACTTCTTTTATGTTAATGTCCAATGGATACAAGACCCGATATCTTCATGAGATCTGTTCCAAAGGGTTGGTTCCTTGGAATCCAATTAGTATGGTGAATCAAGTGTGGAGGTGGACAAATGGGATTACTTCGATTTTTCGTAAGAGGTTTTGGAAGATAGTAAAAGGACATAATAAAACTATAAATAAAATAGATATTCTTTCAACAGTCACAACCCCAATAATTGGGACAGTTATGATTTTTGTATACATCTTACTGTTTGTTATGTATATGATCAAAGAATTCACTGGGTTAGCTGAATTTGCATTCATAAGACCAGATTTAGGCGTTTTTCCTCTTCTATTGGTTGCACCCATTTTGATTTCCCTTGCTAGTTTAATTATGGCTTTTGTTACATGGCGTAGAGAAGAAAAAGAAGATAGAATGATTCGTCTAAGAGGTTTCTTTGGTATGGTATGGACAATTACTGCCTTTTACCTTTTAATGATGACTGCACAATATTTCCTAGTTTGGGCAGTTATAAGTGCACTTTTGGGAGTAAAGAAAGAATTTGATAGAACGATAAAAGTGAAAACTAAAACTATAGGAAAAATGAGCCAGAAAGTAAAATATACTCTTTGGTCAACTGGATTACTTCTAATTGCTGGGGCATTTTACTTCGCTAGTTATAGAACCCTTATAGCTAATGATGCTCTATTTGGTTGGTTTATCATCGCTGCTGTCACTGCAACAATTCCAATGATAATTACTATCGGTCATTTTAGCAAATTAGATTTTACAAAGGATAAAACAGCAGCAGATGTAGAGAGAGAATACGGAGATTAAGATTATGATACAAATAGATATTAGAATTCTTGTTCCCCTCATTTCGATACTTTCATCTGGAGCACTTATCGTCGAAATAGTTAAGAAGAGAATATTGAAACTGAAAACATCAGATTCTTTTGCTGAAAATCTTGTTGAATCTTTAGTTGTTGGAACTATTGCTCTAGTTGCTCCAATGTTGATAATTGCTTGGGTCGCTAATAAAATAAACAACATTCATATTTTAGAGAGATTTGTCTATGTTTACCTAGCTATTGGATTGCTTTATTTAGTTTACAAAGTAGTTGTCTGGGTCAGGAAAAAATTACCTATATTTGTTCTATCTGGAAGAAAAAAATTATCTCAATCAATGGATTTGCTTCTAAAAATTATTATATTTTTAATGATACTCTTTTTTGCATTTCAAGTACTAGTGTACCCCTTAAAAGGATGGGATTTTCTGCATTTTTATTTGCCAAATTCTTTCAGAATCTTCCTTACTGGTCAATTAAGTTCAATCAATGAATTAACCTTTTTTCCTCAATTTAAACCCCCTATGAACATTTTACTTTTTGCGTATACATTTTTTGTAACACAATCTGAAATGATTCAGTTTATACCAATTTTATATTTAGCAGGTACTGCTTATTTCTGTTATAAAATATCCAAGATAATGGGTTTATCCCAAAAAATTTCTCTTTTTGCTTCAATTGCTTTTCTGGCTACCCCCCTTACTTATTTTCTTGTGTATGAATATACATACTATCAAGAGATGTATATACTCTTTTTTACTACTGGAGCTTTTTATTATTACAAACGTTTTTTGGGTACCGACAAAAGTAAAGAACAGCTGTATTTTGCCATTTTAACGTCATTGAGTTTTGGAGGTTGCAGTTTAAGTAAATTGAGCGGTTTCATTATTCCTATAGTTATATTTGTTGCAATGCCTTCTGATAAAATTGGTAAGGTTTTACGGATTATAATTATCGTAGGTTTAGCAAGCCAACTGATAAGAAAATCTATTTTTGAAATTTATCTAGGTACAGGGATTCTTATTGGATTACTTGCGATATATTGCCTATATCTTGTTTTCAGTAGTGAAAACCTAGCTTTTTCTGCCAAGCGATGGATTTATACTGCAGGTATTTTTGCCTTCCCCTTTGCTATTATAGTCCTGTGGATTTTGTATATGTTAACAATTCCTGGTGTGGATAATTTTCTCATTGATTTATATTTAAATCTAAGAGTATCTAAATTAAGTTTAACTTGGCCTGGAATAGCCATTCCAGATACTATAACTTATCTAGAAAATGCTCAATCTGCATCCTTCCTGTCTTCTTCATTTTCAATTTTAATAGCTGCAATGTTTGCTGGAACATGGATGATTTTTAAGCTTGTAGGCTTTGTTAGTTCAAATAAGAAAAACAATGATCTTGTGCTTTGGATAATTTTCTTCCTTATTGTCTGGCAAGGATTCTTTGCTATGGGATCGGTTAGATACCTTACACCAATCTTAGTTCCTTTAGCAATTATTTTTGCAATCGGATTTGAATCAGTTGTTGAGTTCTTCAATAAAAGAGATGGAAAAGATAGGGATGGATTATTAGCTTACTTGTTCATCACAGCAAGTGCTTATCTCTTCCTTTACCCGATTTTGCCTTTAGAAACTGTTTTTGAAAACTTTCATCTACGCTGGTATTATGCTCACACAAGACTTTTGTCCTTATTTGGATATATTCTATTATTCAATTTAGCAACTTTTCTTCTAATCTGGAAAGAGAAAAATTTCAAGTTAAGTTATTCACAAATCTATAATAAAAGATTCAATGCTAGAAAGATTCTTTCAGGAACTTTAATTTTTGTAGTTGTTTCTGTTCCTTTTGCAGGTCAAGTAGCTCTTCTTGCTTCTGTTGGTTTTAGTTTGAAAGATTTTGAAAGCACATATAGTTATGATTATAGAGAATCATTTCAAGAGCTAATAGATGCCATTAATAGACTTGGTTACTCAGATAATCAAATTATTCTCTCAGTGAATACGCCAGGTTTAGAATATTATTCATCTCAACCTATAATTGATCTCTATATGTTAGGTTTTCTAAGTGAGACGGGTTTATCTAACTCATCTGTTCCGCTTTGGAAATCAAATGTTACAAGAAATCTAGAGTTTTTTGAGAAATATGGTGTAACCATTTTTGTAGCTCTAAATAGTTCTAATGATTGGTTTCCAGCATATTTGGAAGGATTTTACTGGAATTATTTTATCTTTAGATTTCTTCACAATAATGAATATTTCACTTATCGATTTGCAAACGAAGAATTCATGTTATTTACTATCATTAAATTCGAAGATTTTATTGGACCTGTTGATATAGAATTGAAAGGAAATTCTACTAAATCCAGTCTTCTTGCATATGCACCATTATCAATAGATATAACTGACGAAACTGCTTCAATGGAAGCACTATTGGATTTAACTGCAATTCAAACTAGTCAACCAATTTCGATCGATATTACTACACGGTATACTCTTTCAACCAATAGTACGATAATAGTAGATAATAGTAATTTTGTATTTAACAAGCCCATCGATGAAGCGTTTACTTCCTTATCTCTACTGAACTTAACTCAGCAATCAATATACATTCATGATATAAGTATAACAATTAATTATAATGATTTAGAGGGATTTCCACAGACTGTTATCCACAACTTAGCTCCTATGTTTGGGAATTCAGTAAATATTACTTGGACAGGCAACTCATGGTTTTATGAAGGATATTATGGATTTCAATTAATCTAATTGTTCACTTATCTTCTAACTGAAGATACCTTTCTTTCTGTCTTTGCTTTTCTAGCAATCAGAAAAGTTGTTAGAATAGCAACAAGAAGAATTAGTGCTACATTGAGGAGAAAAATGTTCCAACTCCCTTCTGGTACAAATGTATGTCCAAAGAAAACTGTTTGATTTAAGCTTGATAATATTTTCAGAATAAGAGTACCAATTCCATACCCAATAATCGATGCCACGAATGCAATAAGTCCTAGTCTTGAAAAAATCGCAACAATGGTATGAAGGTTTGTACCTCCTATCATCTTAATAATCGTTGTTTCCCTTTTGCTTTCTTTATACATATTTTGTAGAATTGAGTACATATTGACAATTACTACAACAAGGATAAGTGCAATCTCTGCATAAACTAGTGTATATGTAAATAGCAATGACCCCCTAAGATAGTAGTTTAGATATTCTGTTGAAAATGCAATTAAGAAAGAAAATCCAGCCACTGGCTTAAAAGGAATTTTTGGCCATTGTTCTTCCGAATCGCTTGGTAAAACTATAGTAATCAATTCTTTCCCAGGTTCAAAGATTCGACGTAAGTGCAAAGAACTACCATCTTTTAGAAAAATAGTTAGATTAACATAACCATAGGATAAATAAATTTGAAACCTTGAATATAATGAAGTTGAAATTATTATTTGTCCCTGTAGTTCTGTTTCTACAATTACTGGAAGATTATAGATTTTTGACCCATTATCATATTTGAATTCAAAGACAACTGTCTTTCTCATAGAAGGGATTTCAAAAAGAACCATGTTGTTTAATCCGTATATCTCAAAAGGAACAGCAATTGTTGCATCTGTTCCTCTAGTGAAATAACAGATATAATCCCCAGAAGGTAAAGAAGATGTGAAAAATTGTCCTTGATTATTGGTTATTTGAGACATGATTCTTATTCCAAACAAGTCCCTAATAATGCAATATTGATTGCTAATAGAAGAGTTAGCAAAATAGTCTCTTACTTCAACAATCGTATTGCCATAACCGATTAGGATATTCTGATTGATTCCTGTTCTAGTATCTAATTGGAAATCGTAATGTTTATCCGCATAATTGAATTTTACCTGAAATTCTCCTTCAAAAATATTGAAAAAAACATTTCCATTAATGTCTGTTGTAAAATAGTTGGTTGGAGAATTGTAAAAATCATTAATCGCAACAGTTAGATTAAAGATTTGATAAATCATATCCCCTATTTTTACTTCAAGATTTAAATTAATTGGAACATATTCTTGTTCCATGTAAAATGTATAGGTTTCTGTTTTTGTGTTATAATACGAATCAGTGAGATAGAAAATTATTGTGTGCTCCCCTCCAACCAGAAACTGAAGATTATAGATTCTATCATATTCGTAAATCGGTTCATTATCTATTTTGAAAAATATTTGTACTGCATCACTTTCTAGTACTAAATCAGCATCTAATCCCTCTTCTGCTTTGTGAGGTGACAAAATTGTGACATAAGGATTATTTGTATCCACAATAAAATTATAGTTAAAAGTATCATTAGAGATGTCAACTAATTGATAATGAAGCGAGTAGTATCCATCACTAAAATAGAGTGAATTAATTGAATTAATAGTATAATTGACATCAAAATATGTAAGGTTTACAAATACATCCCCAGCATACGTTTCGTTCAAATCATCATTAGTAATTATCGATGTTTTCTGACCATCTAAAATCTCAAAAGCCCAAGTACGCTCTCTACTATCCCATAAATCTACCCAATAGATTATTTTGAGATTATAATCGCCTGGATAAAGAAAAACTCTAGTAAAATCTCTAGCATCCCCTGCTTTGAAAACTGTTCCTGTTATTTGATATTCAACAATGACCCCTGCAATATTTGAAAAAACTTCCAAATCAATATAATCCTGATTTATTGTTCCTGAATATTCATTTAGTAAGTAAAAATCTATTGGAACACCTCCAGTGAAATTAACTACGACAAACTCATAAAATAGTTCCATGGAATTTCCTGCAAGATCAGTTGTTCTTAATGTTAAAGTATGGTTTCCGTTTCCTTGAGGAACAAGAATTTTCGTATCATAAGCAGTTGAAAAAGAAAGACTATCCCATGAAAATTCAAGAGAAGAAAGCGTTTCATTTGTTAAAACCGTTAGTATAGATTCATAATTG
>JAGLOH010000133.1 GCA_023139025.1 Candidatus Heimdallarchaeota archaeon
CCATGTTCTTCATTAAAAATAGGTATAGACGATAAGAAAGATCTTTTTAGTTGATCAGCTTTATAGAGTAAACCATATGATAAAACTTCATCCTTTTTAGCTATTACACAAGATATGGTTAAATCCCTTTCTCGAAACATCTTCATCGTTTCATCAAAGTTTGCTTCCTCAACCTCTTTTCTAGCTTTAAGATAAACCTTCTTGAATTTACTCAAGTCTTTATCTTCATTGAGATCAATCTCCTTTAAGTAATCAGGTTGCATATATTTGGGATTAGCCAATTTTGATGCTGAAAGAATGACTCTTCTCCCAGCTTCTTCTTTCTGCTCAAATCCCCATTTTTTCAGTAAATCAGGAATATATCCATTTTCTAGTCTATTATATGCATAGATTGCCTGTGCACCCATGGACTTGAGGAGGTCAATGGTTTTATCACGTAGTTTTTCCTCTACTTCCTCATATCCCTTTCTTATGAAAGGAAAATGCAGAGACCCCCATTGAACACCATCAACTTCAGCTTCAAGAGCACTACTGAGAAACGCAACTAATTTATCACCCTCATAAAGGAAATGACGGGTTTCTGGAGTGAAGTTCTCATTGTTATCATAAGCTTGTTTCAACTGTTCCATAGTTGGATACCAAGGATCTTGAGGCCATTCACTTACTACTTCTTTAACTAATTCTCCAAGGTCTTTCAGCCTTGATTCTTCATAAATTTTAAATTCCATTTTTAACACCTAAAATATATTTATAATTTTTGCTTTCTCAAGCGTTGAGAAAGTTTCTTAAAAACACTTATAAATCTTCTCGTTAAATGAGAATGCTTATTAATGTGTGCGAAGATGTTAATTCCGGCAGACAGAGGCAAAGATGCGATGAACCATGGAACCTGAAGATATAATTGATAAAAATTTCAAACAAGAAGCAGTTATTCTGATCAAAGATGAAGCTAAACTTCAAATAATGGGTAACCCTGTTTATTATCCTATTTTTATGTCATTAAGAGACGGACATAAAACAGTCAAAGAGATAGAAGAAGATTATACAAAACTACTTCAGAAACAGGCTAAAAAGAAAGGTGCTAAATCTAAGAAAGAGGTTAAGGAATTTGTTGAGAAGAATAAACGATCTGGTAAATCGCTTTACAGATACATTCAACACCTTATAGATGCTGGCTTTGTTGCTCTCGTCGGAAAACGTGTATCAATCGATAATCCTATGACTGAAAAACTCTTTGCACGTACTGCAACATTCTTTTTTGTGGAATCATTTTATGAAAAAATATTTTGCACGAATCCTAATTGCATGGAGAGCATGACACAATTACTTGAACTCATTTATGATGTTCCTAAACCTGAAACAGCTGATCTAGAACAATTTACTAGTTCAATGATGGACAGTTCAAAGAAAATCACTTCTAAACTTTTCAATGAAAAATCTGAAGAATTTGTTCAAATGGTGGACAAGCTTTCTTTAGATGAGATAACTGCAGTTCTCCAAACACTTAGTCTTATTGATTTAGTATCTAAACCTGAAAACTATGCTAGACTTCTCAAAAATCTAAAGAAGTGAATTGTTAAGACTTCTAAGGCGTTCTCACACCTTCTTACATGCTACTATTTATTTCTATAATCTCTTTAGTTGGACTGATATCAAAAAAAGAATCTTAAAGAAGAAATAATCTTTTTCTTCTCTTTTTATTTTTTAATTAGCATAATAGTTTAATCTATATGTGGAACCAAAGTAATTTGAAAACTTTTAACTCCTGTAGATAACATTACACATGGAGGGATTTTCCATTTTATAACTTCTTTTATCTTTATTTCTTTCTTAGTTTCACTTTCTATCAGAGGGAAGAATTTTGTATTAAATGCATCACTTAAGATTAGATCATATTCTTTACCCTTAGATTGTGATTCCGATAATTTCTCAGCAGCTTTTGTTATGGCTCCTTTAAATCCCTTACCAGCTCCACATCCTTGAGCTCCTTTATCAAGTACTATTTCATATAGCGGTTTTAATCTCAAGAGCGATGACATAACTGCTAGAGAAGCCTTTTTCTGTATTTTTCCTGTTTTGAAGAGAATTTCGAAAGAAGGTGACACACCTATAGTTAAAGTTTGAGTTTTCATTTCATCTAGAATTGAGATGACTTCATCAACTTTCTTTCCTTGTTTCACAAGTTTAACAGCATTAAAAACCAATGCTCCTTGACTAGTTGTGCTTAAACCGCATTCGTATAAGGTTACTTTGGTTTTATCCTTAACTTTCTTAGCTGCAACCTTAGCTGAATTAAATTGATTTGATATGGTGGGGGAAACGCCGATGTATAATATTTCATCAAATTTTTCTTCTACTGCTTGATTAAATACATCAAGAGCTTCTTGAGGACTAGCCATAGTTGTTTTTGGGTAAGGGTCAAGTTTTGGAATAGAGTCTGCTAAATCCTTACTATCCACTTCTGTTAATTCTTTTAGATCTTTACCTTCAAGCATAACTTTACTTTCGATAATTCCAACATTTTCCTTTTCTGCAAGTTCCTGCGGAAAACTTGATGTTGAATCTGTAACAATTTTAATTGTCATAACATTAACATTTACTAGATTATTAAAAGTTTTTAGGAATTGGTTCTTCCACAGAGGTATAATCCTTTCTTTAAGAAATTAAAATCTTATTAGCTTTAAGTCACCATCCGTTTGAATTGTTTTAAATAAATGCATACTTGTAACTAAATAGTTTATTTTGTAGAAAAATATATATCTCCGCAATTTCAGTTTCTCTGATAGTATGAGTAGTTCAGATATAAAACTCAAACCAAAACTCATTTTTTTTCTTAAGAATCTTGGACTGCTTTGGAAGCTTAAACGAGCGGATTGAAGAAGTGGAGAAAAGTTCGTTAATAGTAATGTAAAACTTCTGGAACCTCTTTATCCTTAATCTGAGGGCAATAAAGGACCAATGGAGGAAGGTATGATTTATTTTTTCTTAGAGTAAACTGTACTTGAATTGTCGGTTAATTTTTAAATGAGCTAAAAAAAGATAATAGTTATGATTGATTTTAAGAATCTTATCAAGAACAATTATTCAGAACTCATTTTGTTTAGTATAATTTTTCTGTTTTTCATGCAAATGCTTTCGGATTTAGCTGAAAGAATTTATGATTATGCTTTACTCGGATTGAAACCTACTTTGCATATTCTTGCATTATTATTCTTGTTTTCCTCTATAGCACTGATCTTCTTTAGAAAGCCAATTTCAGATATAACTTTGCTTATTTTAGGAGAGCTAATCATTGTAACTAGATTAATTGAGCCATTACTCAAAGGAGAAGGCCTACTTATATTAGCTGGAATATCTGTAAGTAGTTTCCTTATCTTCTTTCCAGCAATTTTCACAAGAAGCAAGAACAAAGACCAACAAACTGGGATAACATTAGGAGTCTCATTAGCAATAGCTGTTGCATTATCTGTATTATTCAGAACAGTTAACTCCACACTAGATGTTTCAATGTACAGGTGGTATCAGATTATTGGTTGGGTACTAGGCATATTAGCTTCATTTATGCTAATTGGAATGCTATTAAGAAGTGAAAAGCCAGATCAGATGAAATCAAAAGATGAAGAAAGTCCTGCAAAATTCGGTAGGATTCTTCTTTTAACTCTTGGTTTGTCGAGTGTTTTCATAATAATATGGTTTACATTTATAAGTCCAACAGTGATTTCGAGATGGACTGAAGGTAACTATATTGGTATTGTTATTGGTGTTTTAGTGATGTTAACTTTGTTTATCGTGGGAATGATTTTAAAACCAGATTTAATGAACTTAATCAAATCGTGGATGCTTTGGTCTTGGAATGGACTTTTCGCACTCTCTCTTACTTTTACTGTTATGATGCATCAAATAATACCCACATATGGTTTGTTCTTCCCTGATAATCCCGCTGCATACCCAATTGTTGCATTTCCAACGGCCTGGTTTTATCATATCCCTTTAGTCATGATGATTCTACTTTCTCCTATAATTTACATAGATTTTATTCTTTTATCAAGAGAATTACTAAAAATGAAGCCAAAACCAGCAAAAGTAGGAGGAAGTTTTACTTTAGGTGCAGGTTTGTATATTCTAATAATGATTTTTATGCAAGTATTACCCAACGTCTGGGGATATCTTAAACCAATTAGCACTGGGTTCAGAGATTTATACTGGTTAGCTTTTCTAATTCCAGGTTTATTCATTACTTTACCTATAATCCTAGTCAAGAAAAATACTATTAAATTTGAAAAGACGGCTAGAGATCTTAAATCGAAATCCATGTTTCTTACGATATTAGGGCTGATATTTCTAGGGACAGTAGTAGGCGCTCTTGTTACAAATCCTCATCCAGGCACACCAGATGAAGAAAAAACTTCTCTAATAATCATGACTTATAATATTAGAGAAGGTGTAAACAACACTGGTGAAAAAAACTATGATGGACAACTGGAACTGATAAGAAGTGTTGACCCTGATATTCTTGCTTTACAAGAATGCGATCCTGCAAGAATTGGTGGAGGTAATTCAGATGTTGTTAGATATTTTGCGAATAAATTAAATATGTATTCTTACCGAGGACCTAAAACAGTTGCAAACACATATGGTACGGCTATCCTGTCCAAATATCCAATTACTAGTGTTGCAGCTTTCTTTATGTATAGTACTCATCAACAGATAGGAACAACACAAGCACAGATTAGATACAATTCAACTCTATCCTTCAATGTCTTCTCAAACCATCCTGCTTCCCATACTCCAGAAGGTAAAGTTTACCAAATTGAACAAATACTAAGCCGAACAATAGGTCTAGATAACGTTTTACTCATGGGTGATTTCAATTTTAGACCTTACTCAGAATCTTATAACATAACTGTAGCTGAATTCGAAGATTCTTGGGCGCAAAAATGGTTATCTCCAGCGGCAACAAGAATTGATCATATATTCCTGAGTCCAGGATTGACTGTTCTTGATGCTGTTTATATTGAAAAGGGCCAATCTGATCATCCAGCATATTGGGTTGAAATACAACTGTGAAGGTTCTCTTTCTTCCTTTTCTTTTTTCCTTCCTTCTAAAAATATTCTGTACAAAGGCAATAAAGAAAATTCAAATAAATGACAATACATTTGCTTTTTTTTCATTATAAAGAGTAATTAGTTCTCCTCTATTCCTTCATAGAGTTTTCTTATGGTTTTTTCTATTGGTTTGACATACTCTTTGAGATCAAAACTATCGTCCTTTTCAAACTCAAAATCAGCTAATTCTCCTCCAAATAAATGATAATAAGCTTTTATTCTGTCTTCTTCCTTGATACCTTCTTCATCCATTTCTTTCTCAAACTTCTGCTTTAGTTTCACAAGATTTGCAAAGAACTCGGTCATCACTATTCCTATTTCAACACTGTGCTTGGGTTTAGAAACTTTCAAGTCCAATCCTATTGAATTAATTGCACCAAAGGGATACTGTAAATTCTTGGGTTTTAGTCCTTCCATAAGAGCTTTTTCTGCACGTTCAAAACTATTGATGATAAAATTCTCTATATTATGATAATAAGACCTTGATCTCTTGATACTTTTTGTTAGTTTACCAAAATCCTTCTGATTTATGATTCTAAACATCATGACCTTAGCCATATCTTCATCAGAAAGTTGCATCGCTCTTTCAATTATTGTGGGAATTTCTTCTTCAAATACTGTCTCTTTATCTTTTGGATATCTTTCTTTAGTAATTTCTGATAGCATGTAATAAATTCCCCTAGATGCAGTTGTTTCCTTATTATCTATCACAATCACTTCAGGTTCTTTTGTCATCTCACCGATGTGATGGTGAATAGTACTTACTGTTTTTCCCATTATTCTTGACAAAAGTTTGATATTCATTGAGCCAAATGTGCGAATAGCCATTACTATTCCATATCTTGTTTCATTTTCGAAAAGTTCCTCGAATCTCTCATCAAGCTCTTCTTTACCGTTTTTGCTCTCTTCAGTCATTATCAGTTAACTTATTTTGTACACACTTATAAGTAATTCGATAACCGAATAAATTCGAACATCGAAACATTTATTAATATCTGTGTAAAAGTATGATTATCGAATAAATTCGAACATCGAAATTAAAAGGTGCTGAACATGAGTGAAAATAATAAAAAACGAATATTATCCAAAATAGAGCAAAGATACTCTAGAATGAAATTATCTCAAGAAATAAATGAAGATAGAGCAAGTGTTAGAACAAAATTGTACTATCTATACTAGATTTGAATAAAGAAAGAATTGGTGATGATATGAGCTCAAAAAAGAAAATTAATAC
>JAGLOH010000134.1 GCA_023139025.1 Candidatus Heimdallarchaeota archaeon
ATTCTACTTCATAGGAACTCTACTAGGTGGATATCTAGTCCAGATTCTACAAAATTGGTACTCTCAAGAGGTTTCTCTTACTATAGCTCTTGCCTTTGTTACTGTTATGCGATTCATATTAGGTTTCATGTTCCTTTCATTGAAGGAAGTGAAGAAATTTTCTTCATCCTACGGAGAATTACCACATTATGCTTTATCGAGTTTTGCAAATTTTGTGAAAAAACCATTTCGAGGAAAGAAGTAATTATTTTCAAATTTCAGATAGAGGTTGCGTGTTCCTTCAGTTCAATTTATAAATAAACGAACTTCTTTGCTCATAAAGGTGGATATTGAAAATGGATGCTATAGAAAAAATAGGAAAACACATGCTTGTTGATGGTTATCCTTTAGTACTTGATTTGAAGAAAAGTCATGGATGCAGATTAGTTGATAAAAAGAATGATAAAACCTTTCTTGATTTCTTTTCATTCTTTGCCTCATCACCCGTTGGAATGAATCATCCAGCAATGATGGAAAAGGAATTTCTAAACCAATTAGCAGAAGTTGCAGTTAATAAACCCAGTTGTTCAGATATCTATACTGATGAAATGGGTGATTTTGTTGAAACTTTTAGCAGAGTAGGAATTCCAAACGATATGCCAAATCTTTTCCTAATCTCAGGTGGCGCTTTGGCTGTAGAGAATGGACTTAAGACTGCTTTTGATTGGAAAGTGAGAAAGAACCTTTCTAAAGGTTTTGAAGATGAAGTAGGAAGTCAAGTAATCCATTTTGAGCAATCTTTCCACGGGAGAACAGGATATACTTTAAGCTTAACAAATACTTTTGATCCCAAGAAAACAAAATACTTCCCCAAATTCCCATGGCCTAGGGTATCTAATCCTAAAGTAACTTTTCCAATTGAAGATAATTTTGAACAAATTGTTATAGCTGAAGAGAAGAGCTGTCAGGAAATACATGATGCTATCGAAAAATATGGTGATGATATTGCTTGTATTTTAATTGAGCCCATACAAGCTGAAGGTGGAGATAATCATTTCCGTCCACAATTCTTCCAAAAGCTTAGACAAATGGCAGATAACCATGATATTTTGTTAATCTATGATGAAATCCAAACAGGCGTTGGAATGACAGGTAAATTCTGGGCTTATGAACACTTTGGAGATGCTAAACCAGATATCCTCTGTTTTGGTAAAAAAATGCAAGTGTGTGGAATATTAGCATCTGATAAAGTTAAAGAAGTTGAAAATAATGTCTTTGAGGAAAGCAGTAGAATTAACTCTACATGGGGTGGAAACCTAACTGATATCTTCAGAGTAACCAAATATCTCGAAATCATCGAGAAGGAGAATCTTGTTGATAATGCTGCTAAAATGGGCGAGTATATGTTAAAGAAAGTAAAAGAATTACAAGCTGACTTTCCAGAGAAAATCTCCAATTCTAGAGGAAGAGGATTGTTCACTGCATTTGATCTAGAATCAGCTGAAATGCGTGATCAGATCAGAAAAGATTCTTATGCTAAAGAACTTCTTATACTTGGTTGTGGAGAAAAAACTATCCGTTTCAGACCTTATCTCAATGTAACTCCAGAAGAAATTGATGAGTGTATGAGCATTCTGAGAGATGTCATAAAGAACCTTTAATTTTCTCTTCCTTTTCTTTTTATTTCTGCAGTTTTTTGGTTCTTTTGAGCACTAATACTAAAACTTATATGTTCAAATCCAAAAAATAGGGCAAGGTGAAAATATGCCTCTGGTTGAATGTGTACCAAATTTCAGCGAAGGAAAAAATCAAGAGATTATTGACCAAATCGTTGATGCCATCCAAAAAGGTGGAAAAATCATTTTGTTAGATAGCAGGATGGATCCTGATCACAATAGAGCAGTTATTTCATTTATTGGTGAACCTGAAGAATGTGCTAATGCTGCATTTGCAGGATGCAAGAAGGCTACTGAGTTAATAGATATGAAGGAACATAAAGGAGAACATAACAGATTTGGTTCTACAGATGTTATCCCCTTCATTCCAGTCACTGATATTACTCTAGAAGAATGTGCAGAACTAGCTCAAAATCTAGGAAAAAGAATTGCTAAAGAACTGAAAATACCTGTTTTCTTATATGGAGCAGCTGCAAAAAATCCTGCTAGAGAAATACTTCAGAATTATAGAACAAAAACATTCCAATATGAACAGCTTAAAAAAGAAATCGCTACAAATGACGACTACAAACCTGACTTTGGAGCTCGAAAGACTCATTCTAAAGCTGGTGCAACAAATATTGGGGCGAGAAACTTCTTAGTAGCATACAACATCTATCTAGATTCTGATAACATGGAAGTTGCTAAGAAAATAGCTAGAAATATTCGTCATTCTGGTGGAGGATTAAGGTATATTCAAGCTGGAGCAATGAATATTGAAGAACGTGGAGTTGTTCAAGTCAGTATGAATATAACCAATTTCAAAGGAACTCCTTTACATAGGGTATTAGAAATGGTTAAGACAGAAGCAAAAAGATTTGGTGTTAATGTCACTGAATCAGAAGTTTACGGAATGATTCCTCTTGATGCGCTCTTAGATGCAGCAGAATTCTACTTACAATTGAATAGTTTTGATAGAGACCAAATAATAGAAAAAAGAGTTTTTTCAAAAGGTGAATAATATGGGTGAAATGCTAATAGACAAAGTAGTAACAAAATTTTTAGACGAACTAGCTAGTGATGCTCCTGCACCTGGTGGTGGCGCAGCAGCTTGTATTGCTGGAGCTATGGGTGCAGCACTTGGTAGTATGGTTGCTAGACTTACAATAGGTAAGGATGACTACAAAGATGTTGAAGAATTCTTCAAAGAAAAATTGAATAGAACTGAAGAGCTTCGCATTAAGCTTACTGAGTTAACAGATAAGGATGCCAATGCTTTTAGTGGTGTAATTAAAGCATTCGGAATGCCTAAAGATACAGAAGAAGAGAAAGCTTCTCGTTCAGCAACAATCTTAGCAGAGTACAAAGTAGCTGCAGAGGTACCTTTAGACACATGTATAGCCTGTAAAGAAGTTATAGATCTTCATATTGAAATGGGAACTAAAGGGAATAAGCAAGCCCTTTCTGATATTGCAGTAGGAGCTCTCTGTGCTCTAAATGGTCTCAAGTCTGCTATGCACAATGTGGAAATCAATCTCGGTTGGATAAAAAACAAAGATGCTGAATACGCAGAAAAAATGTATGCACAGCTTGAAGAACTAGTTGAAGGCGTTGAAGAAAAAGTCAACAAATTAGATGAAGAAATAAGAGCAACTTTCTAAATTCTTTTCCTTCTTTCTTTCAATATTCGAAAGGAATATCGTGTATTTCAATACCTGTTTTCCATTTTTTACTTTCCTTTTCTTTTAAATTCATAAATAGTTCAATATGTCCAATAATATTGAATCCCATTTCATAGAATATCTTCAAAGCATTTTTATTTCTCGCTACAGGTCTTATGGACAGATATTTTATCTCCTTCTCGCTTGCATGGTTGATTATGAATTGAAGTAATTTCTTCCCTATTCCCTTTTTTCTATGAGATGATTTTATTATGATAGGTTCCACTTCTGCAGCTTTACCTCTGACAATTAAACCAATTAAACCAATTATTTTCTCATCTTCTTCTGCAACCCAGAAGCTCTCTCCCCCATATTGTTCTAAGTGGTCATTGAATCCTTGAGCTAGATTCTCTCCTCCAATAGAAGGATCATCATAAATTTCTTGATGATATTCAGTTAGTTCAATCCACAATTTCTGACAAAGAGCATAATCAGATTCCATGTAATTTCGAATCTCTAAATCTTCTAACATTTCTTTTCACAAGAGAATTCTTTGAGAAATAATTAAACTTATGTTAAGAAGTAAAAATGAGTTTCTGGTCTAACTGAGTAGGAACGGTGTTTACCAAATTTCTGGAATACTGATGCCTTTGATCCATATCCCCTATCTGAACCATGCTTAACTAAATCTTATATATCAAAAAGTCAAATATATTTTCGAAATGACTGGTCAAATACCTGATTCTTTTCTTTATGAAGGTGAGGTTTATTCCCTTATTGGCATCGAAGAAGAAGAACCTTTTTCTCCTTTAGATTATGATATCATTCCTGAAATGGCTTCTACAGCTTGTTGGAGAGGATTTGTATTATATTACAAATTAGATAATAATTACCTGATTCTTCAGGATATGCAGCTTAATACAGAAGAAGCTAAGGAAATTCATGGAGTTAAGCCTAAAATAGCTAAAGATATGTTCAAATTTCACTACCAAGACTTGAACCTTCAACTCGATTATTCTGGTAAGTTATTGATTGCTCGTGACTTCATTGATGAGATGTATGTACATATGGGTTTTCAGAGACCTATTGCTTTTCGTAAAGTAGTTGAATTGGATTTAAATAATGGTGAGCTTCTTTCAGTGAATGATTTGTCAGACCAAATGGAAAATAGACGAAACAAGGCTCCTGCTGAAGGTGCTAGACCTAAAACTATGAAAGACAAAGATGTAAAAAATTGGATCAAAGACACTTTTTCTCGTAAACAGAACAAAAAAGAAAATTAGATTTACATCTGTTTCGATGATTTAAAATATGTACTACTAATTGATTGATTGTCATGGGTATCCTTACTAATCTGGGAAAAAATTTGGAATCTATAGATCTATCAATAGAAGCTCCATTAAATTTCAGATTAGCTGCAGTTCTGGTACCAATTTATGTAAAGGATCAGAAAATTCTTTTCACTAAAAGAACAGAAAACTTGTCTCATCATCAAGGGCAAATATCTTTTCCTGGAGGAAGATTTGATGAATCAGATGGAAATTTAGTAGAGACTGCTCTCAGAGAAACTGAAGAAGAAGTTGGAATAAAGAGAGAGTCTATTCATGTTTTAGGTAGTCTTAATCCACTATTATCAACAAGTATGCATTATGTTTATCCCTTAGTAGCCTTCATCAATGAAGATGTAGAATTAATAATTAATCCTGAAGAAGTGCAAGAAACTTTCTTTGCAGATATTAATCAATTATTACTTCCTGAAAATAATCTTTCTGGAATGTTCAATAATCAAGAATACATGTACTATAATGTTGGAAAATATAAAATTTGGGGATTAACTCATCTTATACTTACTGATTTACTTACTAGATTGAAGAAATAGTATCATTTTTTATCTTGTTTTTCTATTTCATCTATTATTTCATCAGCAATGGTTTTTGCTAGTTCATCAGCCAGTTCTTCATCAAGTATTTCTTCACCTTCAGTCTCTTCTTCCTCTGATTCAGGCATAATTAATACAGGAATACGTTGATCTTTAAGATAATATTCAAAGGCTTCTGGCTGTGCCATAGCATCCATCATACTACCTACCAACTCATTATAGGCTTCTTCTAGACTTATTATTGCATCTTGCATCTCTTGCCAGGGATAATACTCACTCTTGTTTGTATAAAAATGATCAACCATTTCTTCAGGATCAAAAAACTGTTTTTCCACCTTGTATCTTAAATTAGAGAGATGGGCAATGTTTGAGCGGTATTTGTCTAGCATTTGACCGCATTTTTGCGTGTATTGCTTGAAAGAAATCTCGTCCATATGTTCTAGAATGAATCCTAACATATAACTTATTCGTAAAATAGCTCACTTTGATACCTTAAGATACTAAATAAGTAAATTTCTTAAAGAGATAAGATTATCGAATACTATGTTTGAACAGCTACAGCTACCTGTTGAGTTATCGAAATTAATGGTGTCTATCACTCCTATACTAGGAATTAGTGGAAACATTGAGAATCACAAATTATATGTTTTTTCAAAATATTTTCCTATTAACAACAATAGATTAGTTATATCTTTTTCAGAGTGGGAAATACCTAAGGAGATCACTCTGAATGTTCTAAGGAAAGGTGAAGATTCAAAAATTCTAGCAGCACTCACAAATCAGTCACTTGAAATAGAGAATCTGAAGAAGGGTTCAAATTTTGAAACACCTCTTTATATTCATTCAGTCATATCATTTGGAGCAAAATTAGTTCAAGTTCTTAACGTTGATGAAGAGGAATTTCTTGCCATCTTTGAAGTTGTTCAAGCTAGTGGTGTTGCAGGTTTAGACCCAGATTTTAATGATGCGATTACCTTAGCAAAAACTTTAGAAGTCATGTCTTTAACAGCTGTTGACACCTACGTTATCAAAAGAAAACTAGAAAAATAGAATAGTGATTACATGAGTTTTTCAAAGAAGAAAAAATATGTGAAGTATCAGCTGAGTTACAAACAAAAACAGAAGTTGTTTAAATTAGCT
>JAGLOH010000135.1 GCA_023139025.1 Candidatus Heimdallarchaeota archaeon
AGTGCTTCTAAAAACTCTTCATAACACTCTTCACTTTCACAATCAATATAACCTAGAAATGTCAACTTTTTTGTAGTCCTAAAGGTTATGTTGTTTTCATTACTTTCTACATCCCAAATTATTACTTCTTCAGTAACTTTATTGAAATACTCTACTCTACCATCACCTTCAACGTTATATCTAGTATACTCAAAAACATTAGAATATGAATAAGAGTCTCTATTAATTCCCCAATAGTTTTCTGCTTGTGAAGTGAAGGGCATTGGACAAAAAACTAGAAGAAGCAGCAAAGAAGTAAAAAGTATTTTACTCTTTTTTCTCTTAACCCTCTGTGGCACGTTTACCAAATGAATAATACTCAAACCGTCTATTTATACGTATCTAATTTTTTGATACTTCATTGCTTTTATAAAGGAAACACAAAATATAATCTACTGTTATGGTTGATAAGGAATTTTCTCAAAATATAGATATTAATAATGGCTCAAATGTTTGTGTATTTCTATTCCATGGACTTTCTGCAACTCCTTATGAATTGAAAACTTGGGCGGAAAAAATTGCTGAACTTAAAGTAGATGTCAAAGTTCCCTTGCTCCCTTATCATGGTGTTGATTCAGCCTTACTATGTAGTGTAGACTCAGCTGATGAATTCTATGAGTGGGGAAGAAACTATATTGAAAATCTCAAAAGTAAATATCAAACAGTAATTGGTTTGGGTATTTCTTTGGGTGCTGGAACCATTTTCGATTTTTTAGTAAACAAAGGAGGAAATCTAGATGCTGCTATTTTACTTGGCACAGGAGGATTTGCGGCTAAAGAATTAGGTTTACTTACATGGTTGGTACGGATTTTCAACCTAAAAACTATGAAAAACCCTTTCATCAACGAATTTGATAAACTTCTAGTACCTCTGGAGTATTATGACTGGAAGATGAAGAATTTCCCCAAAGTTCCAGTGAAGATGCTTATGAAAGCTCTGTATAAGCAAAAGAAGGAAGGATTATCACAAAAATTTGAACGAATCCATTGCCCAATAATGTTAGTAAATGGTACTAGTGGGTCGCTAACTAATAGAAAATCTATTGCTCTATATTTTGAAGATATTCCAGCAAAGAAGAAGTACGGGTTAATTGTGGAGGGGGCTACTCATACTGTCCACAAATCTAAATTCAATGAGCAAATCTTAGAGCATATTATCAAGTTTGTATCAGAAATTCTAGAATCAAAAGGAAACAAAGAAAGAACTGATGACCAGCTCATCATAGCTCTAAAGGATAATTGATAGCTCTTTTAAAGTGAGTCAAATAACAAGAAGATTTTCATAAAGGTAAGAACCTCCCCCTTCCTAATACTTTTAAGCTGCTCCACTTTACTAAGATTTTAGATAAGGGTTTGATTCAATGGTCTTTACTAACCAAAGATTAGTGGAATTAACAGATAAGAAACTCAATCGGAAACAAACTATTTTTGCTCTACTAACAGTGTTAAATGTTCTTATTATTCTCGGTCTTTTCTTTGTAGGATTTTATGGATTTGTGATTTATTTACACGATTTAGAGTTCTTAGCTCTTCTTCTTAGCTCAATTAGTGTAATGATCTTGTTTTTTGTTATAACTTATTTTCTTGTACCTTACAATGCAATAATTACAAAAGAAGTTATACGAAGAAAAACAGGTTCAGAAACGATAGAACTAAGATATGATAAACTCAAGAAACATGATGATAAAGAGATAAAGAAAAGATTTCTTAACTCATTAGTCTATCTGATAGCGTGGATTTTGCTATTTGCAGGTTCATTAGGTCTTGCATTTTGGGCATGGAGAGGTTTTTTTATAATTGCTATGATTTTCTCAGTTTTATCTCTTCCATTACCCATTCTTCTAGGAGCTTACATCTTACCTAAATTTATTGGGACTTTGAAAGAATTAAGGCTAAGAGAAAAAAAATGATAAAAACTATATGATTTGCAGCAACATGTCCTAAATTGTCTCCTACACATTGCTTAAGTATATATCCTTGATGATTAAAGAAAGAGTGGGAGTTTATTCTTTGGTTCCAATTGATAAAAAGGATATTTGTAGTAAAATCTAAATAGTATGATAAGCATATTTCCATTCATGCAAGAACCAGAATTCAGCTATAAAAGAAAGAAGTTGTTTAAAAGATTAAATAAGTTAATTAAAGTTGTTAAGACAATTCTTTCAGATTCATACACTTCTGCTGAGATTGATTCAATTATTGTAAATACCACTAATGAAATAGAAACACTCTTACCTCAAATTCCTTACATTGGCAGTAAAGATAATGTCTTTTTAGTCGATTTTCTTGACTCTATTATGCTATTAGCTTTGTTTAAAGAATTAACAAAAAGAGGATCTTCAGTTAGGGATGTTGGACAAATAATGTACATGGTTAGAGAAATACAAGCCTCCAACCAATCAAGGATTTATAATTTTCTAGCTCCTAAACTGATGTTTAATTCTGTGATTAAGAATAGTTATAAGAGAAAAGTCAATGCTATGACTAAAAATGCTTATCCTGAAAATTGGCTAATGGAATTTGTTGAAGGAGACGGAGAAGAGTTTGATTGGGGTGTAAATTGTCATGAATGTGCTGTTAGCAAGTTCTATAAGAAACATGGAGGAGAAGAAATCTTTCCCTATGTATGCATGGTAGATTATGCCCCGTTTAATGTTATGAAAAATGTAGAATTCAAACGAACTCAAACCCTTGCCGGTGGAGGGCCATATTGCGATTTTAGATTTAAGAAAGGAGGCTCTACCCCTCGAGGATGGCCTCCAGAAGAAAGAGAAGATTTTCAATACGAATAATTTAATGTTTAAAAATATGAAAAATAAATTTACATCTCAAAAAAGAGATGTTTTATCTTATATTCTAATCACCAGCTTGAGGTTCTGAAGATTCAGGTGAGGTATCAATAACCTCAAACTGACTATTATAGAGATCAGCATAGAATCCACTTTGTGCTAATAATTCTTTATGACTACCTTGTTCGACTATGTCTCCTTCATTCATAACCAAGATTAGATCTGCATTTCGAATTGTTGATAATCGATGAGCGATTACAAAGCTTGTTCGATTAGCCATCAGTTCATCCATTGCTCTTTGAATAAGAATTTCTGTACGAGTATCAACAGAACTAGTTGCTTCGTCTAGAATGAGTACTGGAGGATCAGCTAAAACAGCTCTAGCAATTGTAAGAAGTTGCTTCTGACCCTCTGAAATGTTGGTTACTTCTTCGTTAAGTTCCATATAGTAACCGCCTGCTAAAGTGTGAACAAACTGGTCAACATGTGCAGCTTCAGCAGCTGTAACAACCTCGGCATCGGTAGCATCAGGTCGTCCATAACGGATATTTTCAAGTATGGTACCATTGAAAAGCCATGTGTCCTGAAGAACCATACCGAACATTTCTCGTAAATCTTTACGACTGAACTCATATATGTTAGTTCCATCTACGAAGATTGCTCCGGAATTAATATCATAGAAGCGCATAAGTAGTTTGACCATAGTGGTCTTGCCTGCACCTGTTGGACCAACTAGAGCAATCTTTTGTCCTGGCTTAGCTACAGCGGAAAAGTTGTGTATAATTATTTTTTCAGGATCGTAACCGAAATTCACATTCTTAAATTCCACAAATCCTTTTACCTTTTCTAGTCTAACTGGATCAGCTTTTTCTGCTACCTCTTCTGGCTCCTCAATGAATTCGAATACTCTTTCAGCTGCAGCAGCAGTTTGTTGAAGAACATTGGAGACATTAGCTAGTTGAGCAATTGGCCTGGTAAAGTTACGAACATATTGTATGAAAGCCTGAATATCTCCAACTCCAATGGCTTCTTGAATAGCTAACCATCCACCCATGATTGCAATTCCTACATATCCTAAGTTTCCAACAAAAGTCATAATTGGCATCATCAATCCTGAGAAGAATTGCGATTTCCAAGCGGATTTGAATAGAGTACTATTGTATCCTTCGAAATGTTCTTGGCTTTTCTTTTCTCCATTGAAAGCTTTCATGACAACATGACCACCATACATCTCCTCAACATGACTATTGACATGTCCAAGGTATTCCTGTTGTTGGTCGAAGTGTTTTTGAGACTTTTTGACAATAAATGCTACTATTAATCCTGATAAAGGTATTATCACTAATGCAACTAAAGTCATCATCCAACTGATAGTAAACATCATTACTAGTACCCCTACCACAGTAATAGCTGAAGTGATAATTTGTGATAGACTCTGACTCAAAGTCTGATTGATTGTATCTACATCATTGGTAATGCGAGAAAGTACTTCACCATGAGTGATCTTATCGAAATATTTGAGTTTCATTCGATTGATTTTTTCTGCGATGTCTTTGCGGAATCTGTATGCTATATTTGTTGAAACTCTTGCCATTATCCATCCTTGAATATAGCTTAAGAATCCTGACCCTACGTAGAGGATTAATGTAATGTAAATTAGTTTACTAATAGCTGGGAAATCAACCTCTCCTGTCCCCCTAATTGTATCAATCAATCCTTCAAATAGTATTGTTGTAGCATTACCAAGAATTTTAGGACCAACAATCATAGCTGCTGTAGAACCTGCTGCAATCAAAATTGCAATCAGTATAATTATTTTGTACCTACCTAGATATCTGATTAGCTTAGCCATAGTACCTTTGAAGTCACTTGCTTTGTCTCCTTTCATCATTTGACCCATTGGTCCTCCTGGCCCTCTTCTTCGACCTGGTGGACCTCCTCTTGAAGATCTTCTTCCTATAGGACCTGGACCATGACTCATGATAATTCCTCCAGTTCAAGTTGAGATGTTGCTATCTCTCTGTAAATATCATTCGTCTCAAGTAACTCTTCATGTGTGCCTTTACCATTTATTTTTCCATCATCGATGACGATTATTTGCTCAGCATTCTTAATTGTAGAAACTCTCTGTGTTACAATTAGCAACGTACTATCACCTGTTTGTTTCTTAAGAGCTTTACGTAAAGCAGCATCTGTCTTGAAATCTAACTGAGAAAAGCTATCATCAAAAATATAGATTGGTGGTTTTTTAACTAATGCTCGCGCAATTGAAAGCCTTTGTTTTTGACCTCCGGATATATTCATTCCTGCTTGGGCAATTTCACTTTCTATTCCATCCTCTTTTGAAGATACAAATTCTGTTGCTTGAGCTATGCCTAGAGCTGATTGAAGTGCTTCCTCACTTGCATCTTCATCTGCAAAGCGTAGGTTACTTTCAATCGTACCTGAGAATAAGAAACTCTTCTGAGGTATATATCCTATAACTTCTCTTAAATCGTGTTGAGTCACTTCTCGAATATCTATTCCATCAATAAAAATTGAACCTGAAGTTACCTCATAAAACCGTGGAACCAAGTTAATAACTGTTGATTTACCAGATCCTGTTGCTCCAATAAATGCTGTAGTTTGGCCTGGTTCTGCTGTAAAGCTAATATTTTGTAGCACACTTTTCTTCGCTCCAGGATAATTAAAGGTTACATCTCGGAATTCAATTGACCCCTTAAATGGTTTAGCAAATTTCTTAGGTTCTTCTGGATCATTGATTACTGGTTCTACTTGTAAAACTTCATTGATACGATTACCTGCAACTACAGCTCGAGGGAGAATGATGAACATCATTGTCAGCATCAAAAATGCAAACACGATTTGCATAGAATATTGTAAGAAAGCCATCATGTCACCAACTTGCATAGCGCCATCAGCAACTTTGTGGGCTCCTACCCAGATGATACTTATAGAAAGACCATTCATAATAAGCATCATAATCGGCATCATGATTACCATCACTCTGATAACAAATAGACTAACAGCTGTTAGATCAATATTAGCTTTATCAAATCGTTTTTCTTCATGTTTTTCCATGTTAAAAGCTCGGATAACTAGCATTCCTGTAAGATTCTCCCGAGCAACAAGGTTAAGACGATCTGTTAATTTTTGAATTATCTTAAATTTAGGAAGAGCAATTACAAATACAATCATAATCAGACCTACTAGTGCGAAAACCGCTACACCGATTAACCACCACATCGATCTGCTCTTTTGTAAAGCTCGAACAATTCCACCAACACCAAGGATTGGTGCATAGAATACCATTCGAACGATCATATATATTGCCATCTGCACTTGGGTGATATCATTAGTTGTACGAGTTATCAGAGAAGCAGTGGAAAAACTGTCGAATTCAACACTTGAGAAGCTTTCAACCTTCTTGAATAACTCACTTCGAATGTCACGTGCCATTCCTGCAGATGT
>JAGLOH010000136.1 GCA_023139025.1 Candidatus Heimdallarchaeota archaeon
CAAATACGTAAGTAATACATCCTATCATTATGTAAAATGGGGTTGGGAGCTAAAACAAGAGTGGTATTTGCAAATGACAGATGAAACTGAAAGAGTAATAGAATCAATCCCTAAGATTGCCATTAAAGTAGATAGCAAAAATAAGGTTTTAAGATTTCACGATTTACTGCAAGAAAAACCAAGAGTAAGCGTAGAAGAGATAGAGGGGGCAGATAGATTGATTCGAATGCTGAAAAACGAGAAAAAATCTCCTTTTTATACACCAAAAGAAGATGGCAAATAGTAATTTTATTTGATGATTAGTAAAAAACAAAGATTTTACTATAAATTAACCAAGTACCTTCTTTCTTTAACATGTGTAGAAACTGGGTTTCACAAAACTTTTTGGAACCAAGTTTGTATTTTACATCTAATCTAACAGATGCACAATTTCTAAAAACATCCATAGTTATAATGTCGAAATCTATATCCCATTTACTCATATCATTTTTTATTTCCTTTTTGTAGTATTCTTCCATTTCTACCCAAGCTTGAGGACCTAAGGTTTTTTCAGGTGAGATAATTTTTAGATCCTCAGTCCAGACGGAAAGGATCTTTTCAGCATCAAGTTCTTTATTTCCTGCAAAATAGATATTTAGAGTTTTATTGACGAGTTCAATATCTTCCGAATTCATTTGAATATCACAATTAACATGAAAACGTGATTGTTTTAATCTATTACCATTCAATTCTTTCTTTTTTAGAATTATAAGAAAACATTTTTAAAAGTAATAAATTAGGAAGAATGCAGTAAGAACGGGGCATTAGCTCAGCTTGGTTAGAGCACTCGGCTGATATGTTATTTGTTTGTTAAGCATTTAACTCAAAAACCGGGGGGTCGGCAGTTCAAATCTGCTATGCCCCACCACTTCTTGTTTTCTAGTCGCATTCTACTATTATCTTTTTACACTTCTCTTTTTAGTTATTTTGTTCTTTCCTTACTTCTTCTTTTGCTCTCTATTTGTAGAAGTATTATAAGTGTATGAACACTCCAATCTTTTGATAATTATGGTTTCAATGCAACGACTCTATAATATTGTTGAAGAAGAAAGGAAGAAGTATTTAGGTTTTTTTTCTAAAGTTCCAAGAAAGCACTTTCATTATTCTCAAACTGAAAAAACATGGAGCCCTGAGCAAATTTTTAGACATCTCTTAATGAATATTAAATGGATGTTAGACAAACTCCCCATCGAATCACAAAAACCATCTCAACTTGCAATTGATCTTGAGGAAGAAGTAAATGACCAAGTAACTTTAGCTGATTTAATTGATGAATTTGATCGAATATCACCATTACTGAGTAAATCCCTATCCTCCTTAACATCTGAGCAAGAAGAAGAATATATTGATACGTATAAAGGTAAAATGCAACGACGAATTTATTTAATTAGACTAATTAATCATGAACATAGACATCTAGGACAAATACAATGGTTATTAAAACGTTCAACAGGTTGGACTGACAAAGAAATCTATGAAATAGATGATTAAAAGAATCAATCTAAATTACATAGTCAGCTGGGTCTGGTTCTAATAAAGGTGCAAATATTCTTGGTTTGTATACATATATACTATAAATCGGAATGCCCCTTTTCAAAGATCTCCATTTATTTTGAGGTGGTTCTAACCTCAGATTAGGTATTTCATGATAGTTCTCATTATACAGCCATTTCCCTTCTTCTCCCCTAATATAACAGTCACCTTTTGTTCTTTCATAGTCATCCTTAATTTCCTTAGCATCGTCTGCGCGGATTCTTGCAAGAACAGTCTTTTGGTCACTTGGATTAATTATCGAAACTCCAAAAGAAGGAGGTACAACTATAACATCAAATTTTTGAGCTCTTATTATTACAGCATCTTTGATTTTCTCATGGGTCTCCCCGAATTGTTGGAGTAAGAATTCCGAATATCCTTCAACAACTTGATAGATCTCAGAAAAACGATACCCTGTACCTGCAAAGGATCTATAATAACCAGAAGTCTTGTAATATTCGTCTCCTAATTTTCCAGCTTGGATAATTAAGAAATCAAATCTCATTACATCCCATAGGGATTTATCTTCAACTTTCTTTACTCCTCGATAGATTCTAAACACTTCTTTATCCTTCTCTTTTCCTTCCCATTCATTTTCCAACAAAAAATTAGAAATATCCTCGACTTTGTGAATCAACACATCCTTCACACTAATTTCACTTTCACTGTATCTTAGTGTAGTTTCTTCACTACTAATAGGCAACCCTGTACTTTCCCTTAATTCCATTCTGCTCTTCTCTTACTTATTTACAATTAGAGACTATAGAAATAATCTTCTCCTTCATCAGTGATTTTCCAACTATCTAATGATCCCACCTTAAAATTCTTTAAATAATCTTTTTCTGTTAATGAATTTAACACTTCAATGAGAACAGCTTGTTCCGCTTTCTCCCCTCTTGGAGTATAAAGGTTATTTAGCTGGAACATCACATCTGAGAGATTTAAACCCCTGTTTAGCGAAACAAAAATATCTAATAAATCAATTTCTATCTGTTGTTTCTCCACCATTATTATCAGAATGTTAACTATTTGTTCTTTCTAAAAATATTTCCCTATTATTTCTCATCATTTCTAAAGACTCATAACCAAAAAGATAATAACAAATCTTGAAATTTTGTCTAAAGTGCTATACTGAAGCATAATTCTTTAGTTTACCTTATCTCGAGGAGATACCATGACAAAGAAACAGGAAGAAAAGAAAAGAACATCAGTAGAACGTTATATGTTAAAACATGAATTAGACAAATTAGAGTCCAAAAAAAGTTTTAACATGTCTACAAGTTTAGTTACCCTATATATTCCTCCTGGTACTAGGTTATCTGATGTTAATGCTCAGCTGCGCGATGAATATGGAACTGCAACAAATATCAAAGACAAAAGCACTGGAAAAGCTGTCCAATCTGCGCTTTCCTCTATCATGTCTAGGATAAAAACTATTCCTGATTCTGGAGAAAATGGTCTTGTTATCTTCTGTGGAATTACTCAAAACAATAAGGTGGAGTTTTTCCTAATTAGCCCTCCAGATCCTGTAGGTATTAAGCTCTATCTCTGTGATTACGTATTTCATATTGATCATCTTAAAGAGATGTTAGAAAGCAAACAAAGATATGGGTTAGCATTAATTGCTCGAGGAGGAGCAACACTAGCAACTGTTCAAGGCTCCCGATTAGATATAATTCGTGAAGAAGAATCTAATGTTCCTGGTAAACATAAAATGGGTGGTCAGTCTCAAGCTCGTTTTCAAAGATTAACTGAAGAAGCGGCTCAAAGATGGTATGGTAAAGTTGCAGATATCATGAATACTGTTTATCTTGAAGATTTTCCAGTTGAAGCAATAGTAGTTGGTGGTCCTGCTTTATCTAAAGCAGAATTCTTGGAAAGTAAGGAAATAGATTATCGATTGCTTGAAAAAGTCATAGGAATCTATGATATAGGATATTTGGGTTCAGTTGGGATTCGAGAACTTTTAGACAAAGCAGCAGATAAATTGTCTGATTTTGAGTTAGTTAAGGAGCGACAACTCACACAAAAATTCATGGAACATTTGGGAAAGGATACAGGACTAGTTACTTATGGGGAAAAGGAAGTTTTGAAGGCATTAGAAAAAGCAGCTGTTGAAATTGTTTTAGTAAGCGAGGATGTAGATAGGGTTAATATGGAAATTAAATGTGATGGATGTGATTATACAATTACTGAGTCTGTAAAAAGCAAAGATTACAATGATTTCATAAAAAAATTATCTGACAAAAAATGTTCTGAATGCGGAAATTCCAAATTGTATATTGAAAGTGAAAGTGATTTAATAACTGAATTGAATGAAAAAGCCGAGAATACTGGTGCTACTCTAGAGGTCATTTCAACTGATCATGAGGATGGGGCTATGTTATACAATGCATTTGGTGGGATAGCAGCAATTCTCCGATACAAATCATATGATGGTTATTAGAGAAAAAAATCTATCCTTGAACCACTGTTCCAATTTTTTCTCCATCTACAATTCTCAGAATGTTTTTAGGTTCAGAACCATTTGTGAATATTAGTCGTAAATCGGATCTTTTTACAATTTCACAACCTACTCTATCAAAGAGAGCGTATTTTCCTGGTTCTTCATCTTGTTGTGATATGATATCTAACAGTTGATCAGCTGAAATCGTATCTAATGGTTTTGCATCCTCATATTGATTTGGATCTTTATCATACACCTTGTCTACATTTGTCAGATTTATCAACATGTCAGCACCCCAATATTCGGCTAGAAGTGCTGCAACAGCATTTGTAGATTGTCCTGGTTGAAGACCTCCAGTAACAACGATTTTACCAGATGAAAGTGCTTCACCAATTTCTTCGAATGAACGAGGAACAAGCAAATATGCTTTATTGTGGAGTGAAGCAATTATTAGTAAAGCATGAATTCGAGTTGATTCTACTGCAAGAATGTCTTTGAAAGTAGATACATGGCCAAGAACATCGCTTGCTTGAATGATAACTCTAGCTAATTTTCCTCCTCCAACAACTACAGCAACTTTATGCCCAACATCATGAAGGGTGTTAATGGTATCAACAATTTCCTTTATTCTCTCAACATTTAGAACCATTTCTTCTTTGTATAAAACAGAGCCGCCAAATTTTAGTACAATCTTCTTCATTAGTATCGCTACAAAGTTATTAGGATGATAGCTAAATAATGTTTTTTCTCAGAAAGTCATTTTTCTCACATTTTTATACAACAAAGAAGAGAATCTTTTTTAATAAACTTTCAAAGGTGCAAACAAATAAACTGAGGACTGTACCATGGACTTTAGTCAAAGAAATCCTATAGAAAAGGTTTTTTCTACAAAAAATGAAAATGTATCAATTGCGGGTTGGATTCAACAAGTTCGCAATCTTGGAGGATTACGATTTGTTCAATTACAAGATAGAACGGGGATTGTTCAAATAGTTTTACCCAAAAAGAAAGTATCTGAAGAGATATTTGCCTTAGATTTTCAGGAAGGAGACATAATTGCAGTTACTGGAAGTGTCGTAAGCAACGAAAGTGCCCCAAATGGAAAGGAAGTCCTTCCGTCTGAGATTGAAATTATCAATAAAAGAGCTCAAGAATATCCTATTTCAGTTGGTGATAAGATTGAAACAAACCCAGATAAAAGGTATGATTATAGGTTTCTAGATTTAAGAAATAGAAAGGTTGCCCACATTTTCGAAATTGAGAGTACTGCTGCTTATGCAATTCAACAATATTTTAGAGATAACGACTTCTTACAGTTCTTTTCAGCTAAAATTGTCGGTTCAGCAACAGAAAGTGGTGCCAGTGTTTTCGAAATAAATTATTTTGATAAAAAAGCATACTTAGCACAATCCCCTCAATTCTATAAACAAATGATGTTAATGGCAGGATTTGAGAGAGTTTTTGAAATAGGACCTGTTTTTCGAGCTGAGAAACACCACACTAATCGTCATTTATGTGAATATACTTCTATAGACTTTGAGATTTCATACATTAATGATCAAAAAGATGTCATGAAAGTTATACAAGGTGCAATTGGTTTTGCTCTCGATACAATAAAAACATCTAGAGCTAATTCCCTTGAAGAATTGGGAGTTCAAATTGATGATCAACCTAAAGAATGGCCAATAATTACAATTCCTGAATGTAATGATATTTTAGCAGATGAAGGTAAAGAACAAGACCTCTATGAAGATTTAGACGCTGAAGCAGAGAGAATTATTGGAAAGTACGCAAAAGAGAAATGGAATTCAGACTTTGTATTCGTAGACCAATATCCTTGGAAAATTAGACCATTCTATACTATGAAGGATGATGAAGATTCAAGATTGACTAAATCTTTTGATCTCTTGTTCAAAGGACAAGAATTAACTACTGGAGGGCAAAGAGAACACAGAGTAGATATTTTAACCAAGCAAGCTGTTGAAAAGGATTTCAAGCTTGAAGAGATTGACAGTTATCTACAGTTCTTTAGAAATGGAGCACCTCCACATGGAGGAAGTGGCACAGGAATTGAAAGATTTGTGCAAAAAATCCTTGATTTACCTAATATTAGAGAAGCAAGATTACTTCCAAGAGACCCAACAAGACTCCATCCATAATCTTCAATCAATTTCAAATCAAGATGAAAAATCTTAAAAAACAAATGAAATTCATTATAGTAGTCAAACATTAAGACTCAGCGGGGATAGCCAAGCGGCCAACGGCGGCGGACTTAAGATC
>JAGLOH010000137.1 GCA_023139025.1 Candidatus Heimdallarchaeota archaeon
AACTAATGGATGGAGTTATAGAACAACTAAAAGCTGGTGAAAAGCCAAAATTACCTACACGTAATATGTCAGCTATAGGTGTTGCAACAACTTATCCATTTTCTAATGTTTATGCAAGACCTAAAGCGTTAGCTGCCTTAACAATGCTTCAACATGCAGCTAGTTTAAATGTAAATGGATGTTTTGTTGAAAAAGATAGAGAGAAAGCACTGATTAAAGTTGCTGGAGCTCATGAAATGGTTAGACAAGCTGGTCTTCTAGCTGATGAAATCAGAGAATTAGAAAAAGCCACAGATCATATGATTAGAACTCCACATGGTAAGGATGGAAAGATTCTACACAAAGTACATTTCTTTGATGAAGCACATGAAAAACAATAAACGTAATTAAGGAAGGAATTTACTCCTTCTATTTTTCCTTTAATTATTCCAAGAACTTCGAATATTTATCTTACAATTAGTATAAAAAAATCTGGTTTACTTACATCAAGATTTTGATGCAGCTATTGCAACAAATTCAAAGTATTTCATATACGGTGTTGTATTTGTGTACGAGCATCTGGCATCTTATTTTTTTGTAGTTTCTGAGCAAGTTGATCAAGTAATATAGCAACCAATATTGCTATTTCAGGTTCAATATCCTCATACACTTCTATAATGCTATTACTTCTGAAACCTTTGAAACCTTTGTATACCTCAAATGATACCCTTCCTTTTTTCTCTACAAATTGGAAGGTTGAACCAATAAAACCAGATCCTAAGTAATTCTTTTTTTCTGTTTTAATCTCATAGTTAGTATTGCAGCAGCTAGTTGAATAAGAAAAAGTTGCATATCTTATGTCATTTTTGAAAAATCTATATACATTTGATATGCTCGAAATTCTCTTTAACACTAAAAGTTCTCTTCCCTTAGAATCTTGTAGGTAAAATTCAGGTTTATGATTACCAACAATACTAACCTCAAAAACAGATTCATTAGATGATAAATCTTTAATTTCATACCATGCTCTGGAGGATTCTTTGAAATAGATAATCTCAAAACCATATGGTTCTGCTTTTTCTGACATCTGCTTGATTTTGTTCTTGAGTGTTATAAATTTATCCAAATAAAAAGAAAGATTAGGGATATACCCTATTTCTTGTTCTTGGGAAAGGTAAAGTTTCTTGAATCGCATCTAATCCACACAACCACCAAGTTAGTCTTTCAGCTCCTAAACCAAATCCTGAGTGTGGAACAGATCCATATTTTCTGAGATCGATATACCATGCATAATCTTCTACTTCCCAACCTTCTTCCTTGATTCGTCTGATCAATGTGTCAAGAACATCTTCTCTCTGACCACCAGTAATAAGTTCACCAAAACCTTCAGGAGCCATTAAATCAGCTGAATAACACCATTTTGGATCATCTTCATGTATTTTTACGTAGAATGGTTTATGACTGGATGGATAGTCTCGAACAAAGAAAGGTTCACCTATAATTGTAGATAATGCTCTTTCCTCTTCTGTTTTCATATCGTCGTCCCAGTTCAGGTCAAAGCCGTTTTCATTCAAGGTATTGATAGCTTCTTTGTAACTTATCTTCTTGAAAGGAGCTTTGATAGTTTCAAGAACTGAAGTATCTCTTTTCAGCTCTTTGAATTCCTTGGCGTTATGTTTGAGAACATATTGAACAATGTAAGCTACTAGTTCTTCTTGGATTTTCATATTTTCTTCGAAGTCTACAAAAGCTTCTTCACCTTCAATATGCCAGAATTCGTTGACATGTCTTTTAGTTCTCAACTTTTCAGCTCGGAAACTAGGAGTTATCGCATAAACTTTTTCTAAACTATAGATGAGAGCTTCAAGATATAATTGTATACTCTGGCTAAGATAAGCTGTATGGTCAAAGTACTTCAAACTGAATAGAGTTGAACCTCCTTCAACAGCTGATCCTGTGAGTATAGGTGGAGTAGTCTCATAGAAATCATTTTCAAAGAACCATTCTCTTGCTGCTCTTAGAATAGAAGCCTTCACTTTCCAAATGTTAGTTGCTTTGTAGCTTCTTACAAACAAGTGAGTATTATCTAACATGAATTCCTTACTTTGATCCTTAGCAATAGGGAAGATCTCTCCTTTATGCATAATTGTGAAATTAGTTAATTTCACTTCAACATCATTTATTGCCCTATTATCCTCTACTGGATTACCTTCAACTGTAATATAATTCTCAATTGCAGCTTCATTTAACATATTCCAAGCTTCTGAAGTGAGTTGATTTTCAGATCCTATGCATTGGATAATGCCTGAAGCGTCACGTAAAATGACAAAGATTTTATCTTTCATTTTACGGATTCGATAGACCCACCCACGAAGTTTGATAGTTTCTTCGCTAGGTGTAACTTTGCTTGCGTAGATGAAAGTTTGTTTGGGCATGAATCAGCAGTTGTATGCGACTTTAAAAAGTTTTGAGGTTATTAACCTAATTTGGATAAGAGTTAAAATTAAATACTTCTCTTCTTTTGTTATTTGTGAAACGCAATGTGTAGACTCTTTCTCAATATTGGACAAACTGTTTCTGAAAATGTTTTTGAAGAGTATATTGGATCGTGTTCAGATTATGTGGGTGGATTAAAACTAGACGTTCATGAGAGAAACGAAACCAAACTAGAACAGCACAAAGACGGATACGGGTACGCTTTTGTGAAAGATGATCATTTCGAGCTAAGAAGATTTCGTGAACCAATCTTCGAAAGAAATCCTACTGAAGAGCTTTTGAAATTAAAAACAAATGTCCTCTTCACACACGCTAGACAAGCTTCACCTAAGATAGAAGTCAATCTCAAAAATAATCATCCTTTCTATTGGTATAATGGTGACGAATATGTTTTTGGTCATAACGGTACTATAAAGAGTCAGATTAAGAACTATGATGATCGAAAATTTTTCCTTAGAGGAACAACTGATTCTGAAAAATATTTTTACTCACTACTTACTGAAATGGGTAAAAATGAGTGGAACCTTAACAAACCAGTTATTGATGACGTCCTCGAATATTGGGATTATACTGCTGCAAATTTCATCTTGGTTTCTCCTAAGAAAGCTTGGGTGGGTGTGTTTTACAGAAAGGATCCACTTTATTTTACAATGAAACTCTATAAGACTGAAGACTCAATAGTAGTTAGTTCAAGTGCTCTACCTTCACTAGGGTCACCAACAGAGAGATTAAGAAACGGAGCATTAATTGAAATCGATGTAGAAAGCAATAATTATTATTATCTCAGCGAATTCAGAATTTAGTAGGGAAAGAATTAATGGTGTCAAATTCTTTAAAACCTGAAGAGAAACTATCAGTTTCTTCAAAGAAGGAAAAAAGTTTCAGCTATAGGGTTCGTATTTTTTCGATGCTGTACTTAGCACATCATCCTGCTTGTGATAAGTTTAACAATCATATTTTTAGAATTGGCTCATTATTCTTATGTGTAGGTTGTACTAGCGTTTTTCTAGCATTTATTTCTTATACAATAGTATTTTTTTCTATGTTGCCTTTCTTCACAAGCTTTCCTTATGCTAATGGAATATTTGCGGCTTTTGGGGTAGGAATGGCATTAACACAAGTTTTTCTAAAACCAAACAATAAATTGATTAAAGTTCTTCTTAGATTTAGTTTGGGTTTAGGCTTAGGCGCATACACTGCTTTAATCGTTCAGGTTTCAAATCTATCCTCACAAATAGGTAATTTTACAATTTTAATTCAGATCGCACTTTTTCTTCTATTGATACCTGGTGTATTCCTTTACAATGTACTCAGAGGAGACTCACCTTATCTAGAATGTACAGAGTGTTCTATTAAATACATAGAACCTTCTTGTGATTTTAATACTGTAACTTTGGCAGAGAAATAAGTTTTTGTTCAATGAATTTCTGATTGTTTATTTAATCTCAGCATTGACTTCATATCAATATCAAAAAGTGAACACTCCTTCTGATAAGGTCTAGAAGAATTTTGTGAAGTGTAAGACACAGAAACAACAGCTTAACTTTCTTAGAAATTATTTGTCTCTTCTGCATTACTGTGTCTATTTAAAGGCCCTCCCTTCTTGGAAACGTCTCCTACCAAGAAGAAGACCTTAACGACAAGGTTATCTTTTCATAAAAAATGTTAGTAAAAAATAGTCGCTCCGAAGAATCTTACCACGTACTTTCAATTTTGTGTGGTAAGATTCACAGGTTTATTGGGAGAGTTTTGAAAGATGGATGAAAAAACAGAAGTAAGAAAGAATCTTATTTATTCTTTCTTTTAATAAATAAAACAGAAACCATTACTAAAGCACTGAAAATAGCAATAATTCCCCAAAGTCCATTAGAAAGGAAACTTGTCTTGCTAACTGTTAGAGCAAGTGCATTAAAAGTTATAACAAGAACATTGTTTTCTTCGACTACTTCATCAACTATTTCTGTTGTATCAAGATCGAATTCAATCGTAAAAATACCTGAAGAGGGTACCGAGAAACTTACGTTGTATGTGAATTTTTCATTAACAGCTAATGGTGGAACTTCAAAAGAGAATGTACCTTCATGAGTTGTATACTCTGCTTGAATAAGAGTTGGAGTACTCTCTTCACCAGTGTTAGTAATGATAATAGGTAGTTCTAAAGTTTCATTCCATTTCTCAGTAAATGTTATTGGTAATGATACAAAACTTAAATCTGCTTTGTTTTCCATATTAACTACATGTTGATCAATTAATGAATAATCAGGTCTATATCCTCCAACACTGAGTTTATTTTCGTAAATGTCTAGATATAAGAAATTGTATGAAGATTCAATAATTATAGATTCGTTAATACTGATGGCTGTATTTATATCGACTAACCTACTTCCTCCTCCACCAGAAATGACATAGGTTACGTTGTTCTTTTGTAATCTTTCATAAGCATGCTCATGACCTGTCATAACTAAATCAACGCTATATTGTTCGAAAATTGGAACGAAAGTTTCATTCAATGAATCATACTCACCTGAATAATATCTTGGAAATGAGGAGAAGGGAGGTGTATGCATCATAACAATAGTCCAATCATACTCTTGATGACTCTCTAAGTCTGAAATTAACCATGCAGCTTGTTCAGGCAAATTATTAGGTGCACCATTCCATAAAGTGTGAAGACCTACAAAATGTACTGGACCAAGATTGAATGAATAATATTCTTCTTTTCCGGGTAGAGAAAACATATCATAATAGTAAGATAAATTTCTCTCGTGATTACCTAATATATTCATTAATGGAACATTTCTAATCAAAGGAGAGAAAGCAGTAAACCAATTATACCATTCTTCGATAGTTGGTCCTGTGTTACAAAGATCGCCAGTAAAGGTTAGCATATCCATAGGTAATCGTCTTATAGCATCTTGCATCATTCTTCCTTCAACAGGTCTGTTTTGACAATCTCCTACATCAATGAATTGAATATGGTTTCCTGAAGTCCCAGTTTTGAATGAATAATCGCCACTCCAAGATGTTCCATCTCCAACTCTGTAGTGATAAATTGTTTCAGGTAGTAAGCCTGTAAGTTCGACAAAGTGATAAATACCCGTTATTTCTCCATCTTTTTCATTTCCATAAGCAGAATCTAAGCCGTATTGAACAATTGAAGAAGCTGATTCTGTTGTTCTCCAGGTTATTGTCATGGTAGTGGTTGTATCATGTTGCCAAGAAAGATGAATATCTAGGGGAGGGATATCATCAGCTCTAATGTTTTCTATTTGTATACCAAATGGGATCAAAAAACTAACTATAAGAATAAAAGCGAAAGTTTTCTTTTTCAATTGCATGAGTGAAGTAGGTGTTTTTTTCTTTTAAAGTTTACTCACTCATCACTAAAGAATGTAAATATATAGAAATTCAAAAATTAAGTTAGTGGATGTTACTTCTGATTTCCCATTGTTGCTGTAGATAATTTTCGTCTAAGTCTTCTATTGGTGATTTCTGTATTCAGTTTTCGGACACCCCATATAATAAAACCGGATAAAAGTCCAAAGAAACCAATTACTATGAAAACACTAAATATTGTTGGGATGAATATTGGAGCCATTGTTGTCTAACACCTACTCAAAGAAAATCTTATACATTTTTAAACTTTTATGTTGGAGAATTAATGTCGCTAGTTTATGACTATTAAACTATGGGATTCATTTATATGAACATCTACTCGTATTTTGTCAGATGATTCTAGTGTTAGCTCCCCAGTATTAGAAATACCTCTACATAAATACACTTCAG
>JAGLOH010000138.1 GCA_023139025.1 Candidatus Heimdallarchaeota archaeon
GAATAATTTTGTCATATTTAAGCACAAAGGCTGGTTGGAATACAAAACCCTTCATTTACTTCAATTTAGTTTTTCTAATTACTTATTATCTAGTAATTACTGTTGGGTTTATCTTTCTCAAATTTACATTGGACTCCCTTCACAAAAATGATTATATCCCCAGAAAAGGGCAATGGTATATTCCCTTAGGAATGGTCATTCTATTAGCTCCCTCCATTATTAATTGGTATAATGTCCTAATTTATCCTTCGGCACTAGACTTATGGATCTTAAACCTATCATTATCATTTTTCTTGCTTGCAGCTTTTCTAATAATATTAGGTTTTTTTGGCTTAGCATCTATTACAAACATGATACAAGTGGGAGGATATATAGTTGAAGATCAAAATGGAGAACAAGAAAACGCAATAGAAACTGAGAAAACTATTGAACAAGAAAATAAAATGGAAGGTGAGTAAAATTAATCGTCTGCAGCATTCTAAATTTATTCTAAATAGTTCTGTAATGGTATTTCTGTTTTATGGACTTCTTGCTGCACTTTCAGCATTATTTCTAGATACGATTCTGCCTGGATGGATGCAAGAGCATCTTCTCTATATTCCAATTGTTCTGGGCCTTGTCGGAATGAGCTGGGGAATTTATAACTTGACATACGATCCAGTTGTTAAATGGGAAAAAGGGAAAATCACAGCATTTACATTAATTGGTGGTAGTGCCGCTTTACTCATAGCCCAGTTGGTTTTGATTCTTGCACGTTGGATAATAAGTTTAGTTATGGTATACATAGGCAATGCCATCTTAATTTTATCTTGTATAACACTAGCTACAGGTTTTTATTTTTTCTACAGGGATCTTATCACAGCATTTATCAGAAAACTTATACCAAGAAATCCTCTTCCATTGGTTTCTATCGCGTTTCTTGTTCAAGCAGTTGCATACATCCTATATGTAACTAGTTTCATTGTTACAACTAAATTATTGGGAGAAGGTATTACAGATGCTGTAATTACTAATGTCCTCAATTACATAGGTATGGCTTTTTCAGGTATTTTTCTTTTATTTCTTGCTGCAGGTTTTTATCAGTTATTTCCTGCTTTCAGAAATTATCCTAAACTTGCAGATTATCTTGAAGAAAAATATCTCTCAAAACCTGAACCTGAACCTAAATCTAAAACAAAATTAAAATCAAAATAACATTCTTGCAGATTGGATTAGATCAGTAATTTTTCTCTCAATTTGATTAGTAGATGATAAAATAGTAAAAGATACTTTAAAATGAGGTTTCTCTTCTAGATACTCAACTAAGTATGAGAGAGTTTTTGCAACATCACTCAAAGATTCTTGAGAAATGTCTGGTTTGACACTTGCAAGAAAAGTGATGAAGAGGTCTTTTTTTCTCTTTGAGATTAATATCTTAACCATTTTCACTAGTCTGTCAATTTGTAATTGATCTAGAGGGTTAAAGATGAATAAAAAAGCTTCAGGCATCTCAAATAAGAGATTAGCCAGGGAGAGCATTTCCCTATTATAATTTATCATCATAAACTGACAATTATAAATATCATTCCCAATATTTTTCTGAAAATCAATAGGCTCATATCCTCCAGTATAGTCGAAAGAAGGTTGTAATCCTACTCTTGAAAGAAATTCATTTAATACATGTTCTACAACATGATTGTTTCCATAAACAGAAATTTTGATTTTTGACGAGATTCTCTCAGGAGTATCACTTAGAACCTCTTCGCTTCTTTTCTGGATTGATGCTTGAACGACTTGAGAAAATCCATCTGGGGCTATTCGTTGATACCAGTCTACAAATGATTGTTTAATCTCCTCTATTGCATCATTTACTAGTTCTGGAGTAATATAGAATTTCTTACCTTGTACTGATAATCCATAAGCCATTGGAAATTTGTTAATAAATCCTGTAAAGTCTTCAACATTGATATTGAGTATTGAACAAATCATATCTAATTCCCAAATAGTTTTCTTATCTATAAGTGAAAGAAAATGCTCAGCTAAAGAGGATTCATCATCTAAACTCATTGTTACAAGCATATGTTTGTAGTTTAAAATCATTTCTGCTACAAACTAAATTTTGTTCTTGCACTAAAGTTTTAAATAACTCTTCTGTTTGATTTTCAAATAAGAAGGTGCTAAAATTTGTTGTTCGAATTTTTTCCCTGGTGGGCGTATCTTGCACTTTTTGCTGCAGGACTCCTAAGTGGTGCTGTTTCCCCAACATTTGGTATAGGGGGGGGATTATTGAATGTTCCAATATTGCTAATTGCCTTTAAATGGTTGTTATTACCTAAAATAGACTTTGATGAAAATCTTCTTGGAGCTACAGCTACTGCTACTTCTTTGGGAGTAATTATTTTCACTGCCCTTAGTGGTTCTATTTCATATATTAGAGAAAAGCGAATAGACTATAGTTTAGCATTTAGATTTATGATTTTTGCAATACCTGGAGCTATTTCAGGTGCATTGTTTTCACAATGGTTAAAATCACAAGATGTAAATAAAGATGTTTTTCAAATTATCTTTGGAGCAACAATGATTGCAATCGCCGCATATAAATTTGTTACGATTTTTATAGCATGGACTAAAAAACGGAAGGGTGGGATTCCAGAAGATGAAGAATGTTTAGAGGAAGATTGCGACCAAGAACAAATGCAAAGACCTTGGTGGAAAAGAACTGTTTTTTACAGAAATTTTGAAGATAAGAGGGGAGTTAAGTTCAATTATAGAGCAAAACTTATCCCTGGAATCTTCATTGCTATTGTAGGGGGGTTTGTTGGTGCTACTCTTGGACTCGGTGGTGGAGTAATTTATGTCCCAATACTCACTATGGCTATAGGTGTTCCAGCTGGAATTGCAACTGCTACATCAACATTTATAATTCTATTTGCAACTCCTTTTGCAGTTCTAATTAGGTCATTCGATATATTTGGACCAAGTACATTCGCCGTTGCATCTATTCAATGGGATATTGTTTTTCTGATGGCTGCTGGAGCTATCATTACTGCAAATATAGTCCCTAGATTCCTTCATAAAATTAAATCAGAAATAATTCTTGCAGGATTCTGGACATTAGCTACTTTTGCAGCTTTCAGAGTTCTACTAAAGGCATTGGATATAATAGACTGGTAGGTTAATCCTTCAAAATCCTAACTCTATCCCCTTTTTTCAGTTTATCTTTGATCAATTTAGGATAACCATTTTCATCAAACGCAGAAATTAACTGGCACTGAAATTGTTCCTCAATAGTTTCCTTCTCTATAGATGTGCCTAGTTCCAAAATGTAAAATGATTTTGAACCAGATCTATAATTTTCTGGTGATTTATAAGAAAGGGACGTATAATTTGCTTCTATTAAATCGATTATTTTCTGGCTTGCATATCCCTTTCCATATGGAGAACCAAATGAATTAAATCTATATTCAAAATCCTCAGAAAGAACCTGTTTAATTGTTTTTATTATTTGTGCAGTTGTCGTTTTTACCAAAAAATTTATTTCTTGTTCAACAGTTTCTGGTCTTTCTGTATTGGGACGAATTGTTATACAAGGTTTTCTTAAAAATGAAGCTTCTTCCTGTAATCCACCTGAATCAGTTAGCACAAGCAAACATCTTTCATGCTTCAATAGCTGTAGTAGTGATAAGTATTCAACAGGAGAGTAAAGATGAACTTTTTTATTCTGACTCAACTGTTGTAGAAGATCATATTCTTCTAGTTTCTTCCTTGTTCTTGGATGAATAAGGAGGACAATTGAGTTCTCATTATAACTAACTAGTGTTTTTACTATTTCTTCAAGATTGGTTTTATTTTCAACATTTGCTATTCTGTGAATTGTTGTTAAAATATAAGGTTCTTTGATTTCTTCCAATATATTGTCAGCTGAGACTGTTTTTTTCTTATGAATTAACTCATCAAATATTCTTATCGAATCAATAACTGTGTTTCCTGTATGATAAATTCTTTTAGGATCTATTCCCTCATAATTTAAATTAAGGACTGCTCTTTCTGATGGAGCAAACAGTATCGAAGATATATGATCAACCAATCTTCTGTTTATTTCCTCAGGCATTGTAAAATCATATGACCGTAAACCAGCTTCGATATGACCAAAGGGAATTGCATTTTGAATGCAAGATAAGCCACTAGCTAGTACACTTACAGTGTCACCTACAGCTAGTACAATAGAGGGATTCAATTCCAGAATAGTTTCCCCGATTTTTGCTATCATCTCACTAAGTTGTTTGTGTGGAATTTTCGTTCTAACCTCTAAATTGATATCAGGTGTGCTAATATCTAATGAATCAAATATCTCATCTGATAGATTCTTATCATAATGTTGTCCAGTGTGGATAATAGTATGCTTAATCTTTCTTTTTTCAACCTCTAGGATAACTGGCGCTAATTTGATTATCTCTGGTCTAGTTCCTAGAACAAAAGCAATGGATAGCATTAAAGAAGTATATGATTTTTAGGATATAAGTTTTAGTGCGTGATTTAAGCAATCAAATAGAAGTTTTTCTCTAACAGATTGATCATCTCATCAACTTGTTTTTCAGTTGGTAACTTGTTTGCTTCAAAATCAGCTAAAAACTCATCTAATTCTGTGAGAGTCATGTTAGCTGATTTATCTAATCGATTACCAGAGATTTTTGTTTGAATAATCAGGAAGATTTTCTCTCCAGAATAAAATGAGAGAGTGGATGAAGTAGTTTTAATTTCTTTGAATTCTTCCTTGTCTGTAGTTGCCACATAATCTTGGATGAAATGAAAAAGACCAGAAAGATATCCAGATGCTGCAATGATTTTCTCTTCAAAAGAGATTCTACTCTTTCTAAAGGGAGAATAACCTAGGAGAGGATTACCTTCTTTATCAACGACTAGAATTGTTTCAATACCATGGGAAACAGATTGACTCTGATAAATTACTATAAGTAATACTACAACAAATGAGTAAATTATCTCAAAAAAATCAAAAGCATTTTCATTCATCCCATTTTCACTTACTTTTCTTCGGATGGTCATTAGAAAGGCCAATCCGATCAACATCAAGAACACTAGTAGAGTGATGAAAGTTTTCCATCTAATCCTTTTGTTCTTTGAAATTACTGACAGTTTGACATATCTAATAAAAACTGGAATCAATAATAAAGCACTGCATATTACAATGAATCCGAAAATGAACCCATAGAATTCCGTGATCAATGTGCCATAAATTGAAATTGTGAGGGTTCCAAAACTAAAAAGAGTGTTTTCTAGAGGTATAACTATGAAATACAGAACTAAAATAGTTAAACTTGCTGCAATAATTCGGCTTGCTCTTGGTGGTACAATCATTGATTGTTCTAAACTTGCAGCAAGAAGAAATATCATTGCCAGGGCTTGAGTAATGTTAAGAATACGAAAGAGCAATGTATCATTACCTACTGGTGGTAACCCATCCTCGATTCTCTGAAATACTCCAAATTGATTATTTAGTGCATCCATGACCTGAAATAAACCAAAAGTAAGCAAAAAAACAGACCAAGGAATATAGAAGGGATTTTGTCTTCTTCGTCCAAAGAAAATAGCAACTAAAAAGCCTAAGATTAGAGCTGCTGCCACTACATACTTCAGTGTTATATACAATGGATCATGCATTTTGAAACCCCTTTGACCCTTTCTTCTAATATATCTTATTTACATAATTTAAAAAATTTGCTAGCTACACAGCTAGAAAACTATTTTTCAACCTCTTCGATCTGTTCATCTTCGTGAAGTTCTCCGCTCCATACTTTGCTAACACCTTTTTGTTTACGGATATTGAAGAATATGAAGATTGTAGCTAATCCCCCAAACAGAATTGCTAACAACCAAAAACCAAATTGGGATCCTTCAGCTTCTTTGTTAACATTTAATCTAATCTCACCAGTATCTGTTATCCAGTTTTTTCCATCAGAAACTGCAACTTTGAGATAGTAAGATCCGGGTTGAAAATCCTGAACATCCCAGAAAAAGCTTGTTTCGTTAATGAGATTACTTGCCAATACAGTCCAATCGTACCCATCAGGGGATACCATTACTGAACAATTCAAACTGTCTTCATCTTCATCTGACATTGACCAGCTAATCGTATAATTTTCGAAAACCTGGTTGGGACTTCTTGGATTTGTGACTTCTATAGAAGGTAAGCTGTTTGAATATGTTAATTGAGGACCTTCCGCCATGAAAACTAGAGCATTGAAT
>JAGLOH010000139.1 GCA_023139025.1 Candidatus Heimdallarchaeota archaeon
CAAACAGTCTTAGGTAAATTTCTCGATAGGTTAAACTATCGAACACTCCGCTACATATACACATTGATGAATAGAATGTTATCCTCTATTGATCGCTTTCTAAGTTCAAATGAAGATAGCATTTATACATTAAGAACAACCCTTTTGTCTTCAATGTCCATGCTTGCACGAACATTTTATCAAAGCTCATTAGTTGATTATCTTCGTTCAGGAGGAAGAACAGCTACAGAATTTGAGGAAGAAGTAGAAAGAGCTTATTTGAAAGGTATGAATGAACGTGAGATAATCGTTCAAAAAATTGGAAATACGCTAGTTAGAGGTGGGGAGCTACTAGAATTAAAGGAGATTGTCAACAACACTTGGCAGGATATTTATTACAGGACTTCACCAGAATCCTCAGCGGAGGAAAATCTTCGAAATAACCTCTCCTTAGTAATGGAGAAACAAGATGAATATATAACACTGCATAAATCAAGTGTAACAGGAATAGAAAGTCAAGAAGTACAAAAAGAATTGATAAAACAAATAACAGATTTATCATACCAAGCGATTGACCTAGGGGACAAAGCACAAATGACTTTACATGAATTGCTTGATATCTGCATATTACCACTAGTATCAATCTATGATGATGAATCCTTGAGTGCAGAAAAAATCTTATCTCAGATTCAGATGCTGGAATCAAAATCTAAAGATGTTTTAAGTGAGGATGAAATAGGAAAATTGTGTGATGTTCTTTCCTGGGGATTAGATGATATCAGCAGTTTTGATGATCTTATCAATCTGGGAAAAGAATTAAGAAATGAATATGCGTCTTTGCTTTCGGAATTTCTGGTATATTTGGTCGATATAGATTTGGGTATTCAAGAGCTTGAATCATATATTTTAGAGGGTTCTGAATAGCAGATGAAAGAAAGAAGGATTTTTATTTAAATCAAAGAATCATACACTAATGACTTATAATTTATTTCTAAATAGGGATTACTTAACTTTCTCTTGTGCACATTTTGTAATTGGAGAAAATTTCTACGAGCCACTTCATGGACATAATTATAAGATTTTAATTAATGTTTATGGAACACAAGGAAAAGATAACATGGTCATTGATTTTCATGACATTAAAAAAATTTTGAAACCTTTTGTAGATTCTCTAGATCACTATGTTCTTGTTCCAGCTAATAATAAGTTTCTAAAAATTACAGAAAAAGATGAACAAGTGACAATCAAAATCCCTCATCTCAATAAAGAATATGAACTTCCTAAATCAGATGTTGTTTTACTCCCTATTGAAAATACAACTGTAGAAGAGATGAGCCATTATTTTGTTCAACTCTTAGCACAAAGTGATGAAATTAAAAGAGAAAACATAAGCCAAGTTACAGTTACTGTTTATGAGTATGAAGGGCAAGGAGTAACAACTGAATTATTTCCGGTTCATAAGGATTAATCTATTTTTTTAACCAAAAAAATATTTTGACCAGTGTTGGAACACCAATTGATAATCGACTTAGCAATAATAAATTTTTTCAATTTTCGCTCTTTGGCTTCTTTATTCAATTCTGATATTTTAGAATACTTACCTATTTTTGTCCCAAAATCAAACCCAATTAGGCCAATTTTTGATGCTGACATAAGAGTAGATAAACAAATTATTCTGTCCCCATCAGTAAATCCAAAGAAGTTGAATGAACCAGGTAAAGGTGTTGTCTGTGTAGAAATTAAGAAAGATCCTTTAGATATTTGAGTGATATTAGCCTTAACAGCGTCTAAGTTATCTCCATGTACATGAACAATAGGTATAGATCCTTTCAGTTGAGCAGTTAGTTGATCACTAATTGCACCATCTAAATCAGTAACTATGAAATTTGGGATAATTCCTTGGGAAATAAGAAAGGAAGTAGCCCCATCAGCTGATATTAAGATATCTGAAGCCTTAGCATGGTTCTCGAGATATTCAGAAAAGTCTTCTTCTAAATGGATACCAGGAGCAATTGCATAAACCAATTTTCCTTCAAGCATGTTTCGCAATTTAATTTCAGAATAATTACTTGGATGGAATTGTATAATTTGTTTAAGGGATTTTAGGTCTTCATTGTCATCAATATCTAGAAATTCGCAAATCTTTGGGTACCAATGTTCATTCCATATTTGCAAAGAAAATTTAAGTTTCTCCAGGTCAAAGAAAGAAGATTTAACTGTGTTAAAAATCATTTAGATCCCCTTCATCACTTTCTAATTCTTCAATGGTCAATGACCTTTTACTGTGAATACGAGTAAGCTCTGATTCATAGCGTGATTCTATATCTCTGAATGTTAAGAAACCAACAATTGTCTTTTGATCTGTTCTATCAACAACTGGAAGACATTCTATTCTATGAGTAGTTAATCGATCAAAAACTGCCGTAAGTGTTTCATCAGGATAAGCTACAATAACTTCAGATGTCATACATTCACCAACAATACTTTTACCTTTTGAGAAACCTTTTTGGTAATCAATAGCACTAATAATTCCTATTAAAGAATCATTGTCATCAACAACAGGTAACGAACTTCTCTTCTCTAAGTATAAAAGTGGAAAGGTTTCTTCCTTCTCTGTCACAAAATAATAATAGTTTTTAGTGATTTAACTTTATTTGTTATTTTATGTCTTTCATGGATGAATTTGAGTATTAAGTTCAAACAAACAAAGAAGAAGAATAATAAAGGTTTGAACTTGTCCATGACAAAGATTGATTAATTTCTAAGTATTATATATATTAGAAAAACTCATCTTGAATTAGCTGTGAAGAAGTAGTGTGGTATCATGCAAAAAAACCCTCAGAGATTTTTTTCCTTGTTTTTCGTTATTTTATTCTATTTTGCAACATTTAATGGATTGAATGTTGGAACTGGGGCAGTGCAGATTTACAACAAAGCCCTTTCTTCTGAAAACTCTGACGTGAGATTCATTTATATTGATGATCAAGACAGATTGATAGTTCTTCCACAGGAGGATTCTTACAGAGTTCAACCCTTCGTGCTTGATATTGACGATGATTCTCTTCTTGAAACAGTTATAGTTGCTGATATGGGTGGAACACAGGGTAAAATAGTATATTTGATTAAAGATGAAAGCGTTGCAAGTGGTTGGCCATTAATACTTTACTGGGATATGAATGATATTGAAATCCTAGGCAGAATGGACTTAAACAATGGTACTGATCCTAGGATAATCATACGTTACACTAAAGACATTCTGGATAATATCACAACTTCATTCATTGCAATAGATGTAGAAGGGAAGATTGATGTGTCTTGGGGATTCGAACTTCCCGGTTCCTTTATTTCTCACACAATAGTTTCTGATTTAAATAAAGATGGTAACAAGGAATTTGTTCTAATTGATAAAAATGAAACAGTATATTATTTGGATAACTTGGGGAACAACATGATGAATTGGCCAATGAAAGTAAATGATTCCACAAATTTCATTCCACCAGTAGTGGAGGATATCACAAATGATGGAGAAAAGGAGATAATTGTCACCACTGATAAAGGATTCATCTATGCATGGTTCTTGAATGGTTCAATTATAGAGGGGTTTCCACTTAAAATTAATGTCACATATCCAGTCTTTGAGGAATTTAGGGAGATGCCAATGATAAGTGATTTTAATCTTGATGGTGATGTAGATCTATTCATAGCGTCAACTGATGGCTATATGTATGGAATAACACTTGATTCTGAGAATAACAAAACATGGGCAGAAGCAATTCCTAATTCAGTGTATACAACTCAAGGCATATCATATGATATTGATAATGATGGACAACAGGAAATACTTCAATTACTCTACAATGGGCTAGCTGTATATAATGTAACAGAATCTATCAATCTAGAATTCTACTTTGATGCTGGAAGTAATTATATAGGATCACCAGCAATTGCTGACATAGATGGGGATAATGAAGTAGAAATCATAATCATGAACACCATTTATGCATATATTCTTGAACATGATGGAGAAGTTCTTGAACAAATACCAAATTGGATTACAACCGCTAACAAAATATCACCGATAGTATATGATATTGATAGGGATAATGAAATTGAGATCGTACATTTATCATTAGGGGGAGTGATTTTGATTAAGGAAACTAATGATTTTGGAATAGCCCCTTGGGTTTATCCTTTAGGCTCGCCAACTCACACATCAAATACCGATTTAGATGAAGATGGATTATTAGATTTTGAAGAAGAGATAATAGGTACAGATGTGAATAACAGTGACACAGATGGTGATACAGTGCTAGATGGTCTAGAGGTTAATCAATATGTGCTGAATCCACAAGTTCCGGATATAGACTGGGACAGTGACAGTGATGGGCTGACAAATATGGATGAAATTGATGTATACCTAACAAACCCGTTGAACCCAGATTCAGATTTTGATACTTTAAGCGATGGAGATGAGATTTATGTCTATTTTACCAGTCCATTTTCTTCAGATTCCGACGAAGATGGAATGCCAGATAACTATGAAATCCTCTATGATAGTCACGACCCGAATGATCCTACTGATGCACAGGAAGATCCAGATAATGACAATCTGATAAATCTAGATGAAAGAGCTATGGGGACTCATCCTGAAAATCCTGACACAGATGGCGATTCTTTACTTGATGGCGATGAGATAGATCGGTATTATACTAATCCTCTCCAACCCGATGCTGATTTCGATATGGATGGAGATGGTTTAACTAATGTTGAGGAAGTTGACATCTACGGTACTAATCCTGGTGATCCTGACAGTGATCAAGATGGTTATACTGACAAAGAAGAGATTAACGCCAAATCTGATCCTCTTGATCCCAACAGCATTCCTAAAGAAAGATCCAACAATTGGATGTATAGTTTCATTGCCATTGTACCTATTGTTATTCTTACTCCCATTTATGTTCGCAGATTATATTCAAGAAGGCTATTGAAATGAGATGTCCTTATTGCGGTTATACCAAAACTGTTAACAAAGAAGGTAAAATACGTGTCTTTACTTGTCCTCGATGTGATTATTTATTTGAAGAACCCCTTAGTAAAGTACTTCTAGAAAAAGTTCTTTCTGTGCCTTTTTCCAGTTTGATTTATACGCCTATTTTACTAGTAATAAATTATTATTTTACTCAATTAATCTACCGTGAAAGCAGTCCTTTATCTTCTGGAGCATTACTGATGTTTCTTATCCTATTAACCGCTTTAATATTGTTATTTGTGTTCTATATCACATCGGGAGGAAACTCTAGGATTTTCATTGTTAAGCCAACTGAGAAAAGAAACTTGATCAAGCAGCTAATGGATATTAATTCACTTGTTAAGATTTCTGTTTTTCTGATTATATCCTCTATATTTGCTGGAATTTATTTTTGATATAGAATGAATTAGATACAACCCCATTTGTTCTTCTCAATTTTATAGCGTATAGTTTTATTGAGTATAGAACAAAATACTACACTAACTTAGTTAACTGACAAATAATCTTGTTTTCAAAATAGTTAAAAAGAAAAAGAAAAAGAAAAAAGGGAATTAAAACTTATTTCCTTTTGCGGTAGTATGCAATGAATGCAGCGGCACCGAGAGCAGCAATTAGTCCAAACACTGGGAATGGAGTTCCCTCAGGAATATCATATCCAGCAGCTTCTAACCATTCGAATGAAGCGTCAACGTCATAGTTGTACTTGACGATATCATTGTAGTAGTAGTATGCTTGAGAGGGATATACTACGCTATGAGCGACTTGATATTCACCGTCATGAATGACAGCGTTAATCTCATCTCTGTTAATAGCATAATTTATTGCTTTTCTAACGGCTACACCTACGGTATATTCTTCTTTACCGGCTTCATCCAAGTAATCAAAGTTATCAACACCACCGATAAATGGTCTACGAAGGTTGTAGAACATAAAAGTCAATGATGAACCGACAAAAGTTTGTACTTGGAACTTAGCATCAGCTTGCATTTGCTTTCTTTCAGCTGGGAATTCACCTAAACCAGCAAGGTCTAGTTTTCCTGCTTTGAATTCAGCAAGTTCAGCAGAAGTATCTGGAATTACACGTATGTTAATGTTTTTAACGAATGGAGTCATACCAGTTGTTCCGTCGATTGCGCCTTTACCATACCAG
>JAGLOH010000014.1 GCA_023139025.1 Candidatus Heimdallarchaeota archaeon
TAAGTGTTGGATTACCTCCATTTCTGACAAAAGGTGCTGGATTAATGTCAGGTTTAATGTTAAGTCAATATACTGCTGATATGCAAATTGTAGAAATGAGAATTCTATCAATGCCCGCTAGTATACAATCTATACCCGCAGCTGCTGACCAAGAAGATTTTGTTTCTATGGGTATGAATACAGCACTCAAGAATTTCCAAATAATGGATAATGCTTATGGAGTTTTAGGCATTGAGCTCATGGCTGCAGCACAAGCATTAGACTTTAGAGAATTTGAGTTTGGTAAGGGTGTTACTAAAGCTAAAGAAGTTATTCGAAGACATGTTGAATTCTTGGATGAAGATAGACCATTATTTGATGACCATAACGCTATGAAAGCTCTTGTCAAGTCATGTGAGATTCTTGAAGAAGTTGAAAAAGAAATTGGAAGTTTAGATTAAAATTACAAATTGGAATGTGCATAAATTCTCATTCCTCTCCATTGTTCTTTTTTCAAATATTTAAGTAAACTTTAAAAACTTCTTTTTTGCTTAAAAATTGAGATTGATGCAGAATTCACAAAAAGAAGGGATTGTCATTTCAAATGCTTCAGAACTATATCTGGGACCTGTTTCAAATTATGAACCAATCTATTCTAACGAAATACCTGATGCTGTTGTAATCAAGAATGGTCTTATTGAAGCAATTGGTGAAACTTCAACAATTTTATCCAACTATTCGAAATTTGATTATGAGATAATAGATTGTAAAAAAAAGAAAACTGTATGTCCAGGTTTTGTTGATTCGCATACTCATCTGGTTTTTGCAGGAGATAGATCTCATGAACTGAGAATGAAAATACAAGGTAAATCTTATCTAGAAATCGCTCAAAGTGGCGGTGGAATAATGTTTTCAGTTAACAAGACAAGAGAAGCTTCAAAATTAGAACTAGAAGCATTAGCTCTTAAAAGGTTGGATGAAATGCTTTTACATGGAACAACAACAATTGAAGCTAAATCAGGATATGGTTTGGATGCAAAAAGTGAGATAAAGATTCTTGAAGTAATTCAGAGCGTTAATGAAAAGCATCCGATTGATATTGTTCCTACTTTCCTCGGTTGTCATATCAAACCTGTAGACTATCTTGGGAATCAATGGGAATACATTGAGAGTATGATTCAGTTATTACCTCAGATAAAACACCAAAATCTCGCAGAATATGTTGACATTTGGACTGATAAGGGGGCTTTTTCTGTTGAAGAATCTCAACACTTCTTAAATGAATCCAAGAAGATGGGTTTTAAACTTCGAGTACATGCAGATGAATTAGAAAATGTTGGAGCCACACTAATGGCAGCTGAACTTGAAGCTGTGTCTGCAGATCATTTACTTTTTGCAGAAGCTGTATCAGCTAGTGCTTTGGCTCAATCGCAAGTTGTAGCAAATCTACTTCCAGCTACTCCCTTTGTGTTAATGTTAAAGAAATACGCAAATTATCGAATGTTTAAAGATGCAGGAGTAGAAGTTGCTTTATCATCTGATTTTAACCCAAATTGCTACATTTTGGACATGCAATCAGTTATCGGGCTAGGCTCTTTCATGATGAAAATGCTTCCAGAAGAAGCTTTGAGAGCAGCTACTTATGGTGGAGCTAAAGCTCTAAATAGAGAAAATGAGATTGGCTCTTTAGATATTGGAAAAAAAGCAGATGTTTTAATTTTAGACATACCTAGTATTGCATCTATACCTTATAGATTTGGAATTAATCACACTGACACTGTATTTAAAGATGGAAAAATAATCGTTAAAGAAGGTAGAAAAATAACTAATTAGGATTATCTTTTTGCTTTTTTAGAGGAATGGTGCAACAAATAGCGAGATTCCTAGGATGATAGAAAAGGTTAGGGTAGTTAGTATTGTCATTGCTGATGCAGGAATCATAGCTAAGTAATTATCATAGTGTTTGTATGTAGTAATTATAGCCATAATCGGTAGAGGAAGCGTTATTAGAACTGTTAGACTGAGAAGAGGTAAGATGTTCAGTATTGAAAAAACGATTAATAGTATATATGTTAGAGCCATAAAGAACGCATAAACATGTCTAGCTTTCTTCTTTCCTAAAAGAACTACCCAATTGAATTTTTTATTTGCTTTATCAGCTTCATAATCTGGAAACTGGTTGATATAAAGTATCAGGAAAATTAATAATCCAATCAAGATTGATACTAAAATAGGTTCCCATGAAAAAACTTCTTTTTGTAAATAATAGGAACCAAAAACTATTGCAGGTCCAAAACTCACGAATATTGCAAGCTCTCCTAAACCATAATAAACAAGCTTTAAGGGTGCTCCCACATAAAAAATACCTAAGAATGCTCCACCTAGTCCTATATAGAGAATAACATTTCCATCAACTGTGAAATTTAGGTAAAGACCAATTGTTAAACAAATTGCTAAGCTGAAGATTGCTCCTAGTAGGACTTTTATAGGTGTAAAAAGCTTACTTTGAATCATTCTTGATCCCCCAGAAAATGGTGTTAAGTGAATGTTACTCTCATCTAAACCTGAACGATGGTCTGAGAAGTCATTAAGTAAATCTACGGCTATATGAAGGAATGAAATACCTATAACAGCTAGAAGAAAGTTTAGCCAAGAGTTCAAAGATCCTGTTTCTCGAGAAGCAACGGCTGTTCCTACAATAACACCCATTACACTAACAGCTACAAAAGATATTCGAGTTGCTCTTAACCAGATTTTTATGGTAGTTCCAATTGAACGAAACACTTCCTTTATTGTTTTTGGTTTGTTTTCTAAAAATCTGTGGACAAAATCCCACTCCTTAACTTCAATTTCTATTGGTATGATTTTTACCAAAACATGACCAAAAATTCCTTCTTGTTCTACCGAATCAGCTTTAGTTAATTTCTTCAGTTTTTTTTCATTGTTTTCATTAATCTTTACAATTTTTGCTATCCCTTGATATTTCAGATTGGTTTCACTATCTCCAAACTGAAGAATCACTTTTGGATTATATTTAATCTGTTCAATATGAATTTGATTAGTTAAACCTGTAATATATATGTCAAATTTATCCTGTATGAATGACACCTGAGTTATGTTGGAATTACTATAACTGCATGTAACCATGTCTAATTTTTTGAAATTTCCAATAAAATCTTCAGCTTGGTTTAGCATTAATCAAACAACTTGAAAAATATATTTGAAGTTTGCCTAACAACAAAAACAAAGAAAGAAAGAGAAAGAGTAAGAAATTTTTTCTTACATCATACCTGGTGGCATTCCACCTGGCATTCCACCTGGAGGCATAGCTGGACCAGAGGATCTAGCTATTATAACGTCATCAATTCTCATTATCATAATAGTAGATTCACTTGCAGATTTTATTGCTTGAGCAACAACTCTATGTGGTTCAATAATTCCTGCTTTGAACATATCATCAATCTTCCCATTTTTGAATAGATTTAATCCTGCTGATATATTTTCTACTGCATGAGCGGAACGAAGCTCGTTAAGAATATCTAATGGATCAATTCCTGCATTTTCTGCTAAGGTTATTGGAATCGAAAGAAGCGCTTCTGCAAAAGCTTTAACAGCTAATTGTCTTTTGTCTTTGAACACATCTGCATATTCATCTATTCTCAATGAAAGCTCTGTAAAGGTTGCTCCTCCACCTGGGAGGTAGGTTTTATCTTCAACTACATTTCTAACTACGCATAGAGCATCATGTAAAGCTCTTTCTGCTTCATCAGTAACATACTTAGTAGCACCATAGATAATAATAGAAACAGATTTTGGATTTTTGCATTCTTGAACAAAAACATGGTCTTCATCACCAATTTTTACTTCTTTAACTAACCCTGCATCTCCAAGATCTTCCTTTTTGGCATCTTTGAGGTTGGTAACAATTTTACCTCCAGTAGCACGAGCGAGTTTTTCCATATCGCTTTTCTTCACACGTCTAATTGCCATGATATTCTGTTTAGCCATGAAGTATTGAGCCATATCATCGATGCCCTTTTGAGCAACAACTACAGTTGCACCAACTTCAGCAATTTGGTCAACCATATCTCTTAGAATTTGTTCTTCATTATCCAGAAAGGATTTCATTTCTAGAGGGTCGTTTATGCGTATCTCTCGATCCCACTCGCCTTTCTGAACTTCGATATTTTGGTTGAGTAAAAGCACCTTGGCATTTTTTACATTTTTGGCCATTGCAGTGTGAACAACTTCCTTATCAATTATAACACCCTCAATTAATTCTGTTGCTCGAAGATTCTTACCAATTTTCTGTAAAATCTTAATGTTATCAAGATCTACTGTGAAACTGCCATTGGTTTCATCAGCTACTTGCTTAACACTGTCAACAGCAATTTGAGCGATAATTTCTTTAGCTGCATGAACTGCTTTACTGTGTAAAGAGGTTTCGGCAATTTGGAAGAGAAGTTTATCATCTTCAGTTGGATTGAGTGTTCTTGCATGACTCTCTATTATTTCTTGAGCTTTCACGGAAGCTGCTTTGTAACCTTCAATAATTAAGGAAGCATGGATTTTCTTGTCTAACAGTTCACCTCCTTTTTTGAGGAGCTCTCCTGCGATAATAACTGAACTAGTGGTCCCATCACCTGTTTCCTGATCTTGAGCCTTAGCAACCTGAACAATCATTTTAGCTGCAGGATGTTGAACATCAATTTCATCAAGAAGAGTGGCGCCATCGTTGGAGATTAAAATGTCTCCTAAACTATCAACCAACATCTTATCCATTCCTTTGGGTCCAAGTGTACTCTTTATGGTATCAGCGACAACAGTGGCTGCCATGATATTGTTTCTTTGAGCATCTTGACCTTTCGATCTTTGAGTTCCTTCTTTTAGAATAATAACTGGTACTTGTCCTTGACCGTACATATTTTCACCATTAAATTCGTTTATGAACAAGTGACTGTGGTTATCATTGATATATAATTGTTGCTATTGGAAAAAAAAATCATTTCTTTTGTTTTTATCAGTATTTCCATGTTCATTTCCCTTAAACATCTTCATTAAAAATTGTCTAAATAATTTTTTATTCATGTTGAAATTAAGCAAACGTTTTTATCATTCTAGCTTTATTGTTTTTCACAGGGGTTATTCTAATGACCGAAGATGAAACTCTTCAAGAAACTGAAAGAATTAGACTGTTATTCTTTACAAGTCCTACTTGTTTCGCATGTCCTGATGTTAAACGTGTTATTGAAAATATCGCAGGTACTTCTATGAAAGGAATGCTTCATGTTAGTACAATAGACATTACTGAAGAACAAGAAATTGCTGCCAAATATGGTATTCTGAGTGTTCCTGTTGTCATGATGAATGAAGAACGTATAGCAGAAGGCATGATCACTGAAGATGTTATTCGAGAAAAACTCTGGTCTCAAATCCTACCCAATATAATTAGTAGAGAAAAAGACACTCGAAGAAAAGAAAGTATGATGATTCTCACAAAGAATACTATTAGTAGCATTATCTCTCAAGAAATTGTTCGTAAGAATCTTGGGGATTATGTTCATATCAGTGTTTATCAACAAGTAATGATGTCTCTACTTCAATTAGATCCCCTTATACCTCAACTTCTCTATCAGAGCGGAAGAGAATTAGGTATTTTTGGTGCAGCACCTTATTATCTAACTGTTTTGAACCCTAAAGTAGGTGCGGTTAAACCTGAAGAAAGATTTCAAGAAGCTCTTCTTGCTTTGGCACAACTATATAGTCATACTAATGTTGTACCTTTGTATCATGCTACTCATTGCGACGTAGCAAAAATAGAAGGATACACAGCTACTCTCAGAATCTATGAACTTGCAAACAGTGCAGGTGCAATCAACATTGGAGAGCCATTATGTCACTTTACAGCTGGTGAGATTGCGGGAACTATAGAAGCTATGATTGGTTCAGCGACTGGTGTTATTGAAACAAAGTGCAAAGGTCTTGGCGATGATTACTGCGAATTTGATATTGAAGTATATCTTGGCAAAGAAATAGGTAAGGCACCTTACAAAGTTTTGGACGTTAGTTCTCAGGCAAAACAAGTTCAGTTTCTTGGTGATTTACCAGCTGAAGAGCATAGGAGGCAACTTTTCTATGAGTTTATCCATGAAACAACTCAAAATGGTTATAATTCTCTTCTGATGAAGGAAGCACTTCGACCAAATGATATAGATTACGTTCATATCAGTTCTTTACAACAGCAAATAATGTCACTTAAGTTTCGAGATAAATTCTGTGGTGCTCTATTGTATTCAGCAGGTAGAGAACTAGGTGTTATTGGTCCGGGTAAGAGACTAATTTATGATTTATTAGCTTCCGAGAATGCTGAATTACCCATCGAATCCTTAAAACAAGCAACTCATATTATGCAAAAATATCTAACTCATCCAACAAATTATCTATCTAGACAACATTCTTTCGTTGAAGTTTTCGATGGTGAAGATGAAGACGAGATGTTTGTAAGAATTCATGAATGTGCATATGCTTCAGGAGCAAATCTCTCCGAAACCAATCTCAATGAAGTGCTGTGTGATTTTCAAGCAGGTTACCTTGCAGGACGGCTTGCTTTAGTACTTAATGATCCACCAATTGTTACCGAAACAAAGTGTCATGGAACTGGGCATAATTTCTGTGAGTTTCGAATAGAGAAAGGTTATACCTTTGATGAAACAGAGGTTTAATAACTTTAATATTCTAGAAATTTTTTGATTGTTCATCAAAAAAGTTATAACTTAACATTTTTGTAGGTTTCAAAAAGAGCTTTGTGTTAAGGAAGATTATTATGAGTTCAAAAATTAGACTTTTAGACAAACAATCGATGTGGCCAAGTGTAATTGCGATTTTTGCAATGTCATTTTTAGCACAAATACCACACTTCTATTACTTGCATGACATTCTTGAATTTAATAACTGGGAATATCTTCCGTTGCTAATTGCATTTCCTATATTTGGTGCAATAGGGCTAAGTGCAGTATCTTTACTGATTACAGAATCTCTTATGAACAGGGTTAGAGATACTAAAGAAAGGAAATTATATCGTTATCTCATTCGTGGTTCATTAATTAGTATAGGATTATATCTTTTCATACAGATTTTTATTGTATTCTTTGGATTTGAGGCAATAGGGGCCATACGAAATATACTTCCCCCTGGAGTAGTTGATAGTGTAACATTCAAAGAAATATTTGGAATGTCAATAATGTTGATAATAGGTTTGTTTATCAATCCTCCAGGACAGTTAAGAGTTAGACGAAAAAAATAGTAGGAAAAAAACTAATCTTCCTTCCTCTGACATCTTAATTTTTAGTAAAAATTATTGTGAAATATAGACTTATCGAAATTCCAATCTTGATTAAAAAAAGAAATAGAATAAGAGAGAGATATTTTAAGGAACGAATTCCCCTTTCTCTTTCTTCTCTTTGTATATCTTATAAGACAAAACTAAGTTTCTGACAGACCAAGCTGAATCAATTCTTCCAACTGAAGTCCATTTTGGTGCATCATGGGCATAGTCAGGATCAACTTTTGCTTTTTCCATTTCTTCCGAAACAGCTTGAACATATTGATCAATTCTGTCTTTATTCTCGTTCTCAGTGGGTTCAAACATCCACGCCTCATGTGCGATTAACGGGAAGTAAACAGTTGGAGCATGAAGTCCTCTGCTAATTATCATCTTGGCAATATCCATTCCAGAAACATCATAGTTTCTCAAAAATGGTGTTGCTTCAAGAACACCTTCATGTTTTCTTGGAATTTCAGATGTATGGCTTAGTCTGAAACCATCTAGTTTTTCCAGTTTTCGCATTCCATAGTTTGCAGTTAGAACTGCATGTTCTGCTGTATCTTTTAATCCTTGGAAACCTAAAGCCCCAATGTATGCATAAGCTCTTAGAGCTATTGCTGCATTTCCGTGATAACCATGGACTTTACCAATAGATTTTGGACGATCATGATTATAGAAATAAAAGTCTTTATCCTTATCATATTCAATAGTTGGTACTGGTAAATATGGTTCTAGAAGATCATTACAACAAACAGCTGCTGAGCCAGGACCTCCTCCTCCATGTGGAGTTGAGAATGTTTTGTGCAGATTGAAATGGAGTACATCATATCCCATGTCACCCGGTCTTATTTTTCCTACAATAGCATTGAAGTTTGCACCATCATAATAGAGTAAACCACCTGCTTCTTTAACGATCCTTGACATTTCTATAATGTCTTTTTCGAAAATACCAAGTGTATTTGGATTTGTTAGCATTAAACCTGCGGTTTTATCTGATACTGCAGCTTTTAGTGCATCCATATTTACTCTTCCGTCTTCATTGGATTTTATTTCAATGAGTTTCATACCATTCATAACAGTACTTGCAGGATTAGTTCCATGGCTTGAGTCTGGAGCAATGATTTCGTCTCTTTGTGTATCTCCATGATCTTCATGGTAAGCTTTGATTAAGGCAAGACCGCAATATTCACCACTTGCACCAGCTGGGGTTTGCAAAGTTGTATGTTTCATACCTGCTAACTCCCCTAAAGCTACTTGAAGTTCATAGAGTATTTCTAGGATACCTTGAACAGTTTCGACTGGTTGATTTGGATGTAAATACATTATTTTCTCCATTCGAGCAACTGTTTCGTTTATCTTAGGATTGTATTTCATTGTACAAGAACCAAGTGGATAAGTACCTGTATCAATACAGTAATTCTGATGAGATAAATGCACATAATGGCGCATTACTTCACCTTCATGAAGCTCAGGTAATTCAGGTGGTACAGTTCTTCTCATGTTCTCTGGAATATTGATGTCATCTCTAGAGAAATCACACCTTGGTGGAAGATGAGCTCTTCTACCCTTTTTACTTAATTCAAAGAGAAGAGGTTCGTCATATTTTGCTTGTCTATACATTTTTATTTCCTCCATTCTCCAATTGCCTTAGCATAATCGTTAAGATCTTCTTCACATAGTAGATATGAAGTTGTAACAATATAATCATAGTTTTCACCATCGTTTGAATAAGGAATTCCTGGAAAGATCTTTCTCTCCAACATGAAATTTATGAATTCTTGTTTTTTGCTTTCAGGAATCTTAAGATCAAGAATAAATGTGTTAAAGAATTCACCATTAAACACACGTTTAACACCAATTTTCTCGAGTTCTTTAACCAAGTAATGTGCACTTAGATACATTGTTTCTGCAGTGTCTTTATAACCTTCAGGACCCAAAAGTGCTAAATGAATTGCACAACTTAGTGCTACAAGACCTTCATTTGTACAGATGTTACTTGTAGCTCTTTCTCTTTTGATGTGTTGTTCTCTTGTTTCTAATGTATTTGCAAAAGCCCTTTCTCCTTCATTAGAGGTTATAGTGACACCAACAATACGTCCAGGCATCTGTCTTGTTTCTCTTCTATCGAATTGCATTGCAAGAATACCTAATAATGGTCCTCCAAAATTCAATGGACCACCACCAATAGTTTGACCCTCTCCAATACATATATCGGCACCATATTCACCAGGTGGCTTCATTAGTGCTAATGAATTCATATCAGCTCCGATAACAACCTTGACTCCTTTTTCATGAGCGTCTGCAATGATTTCTTCTAAACCATCTTCGATGACTCCTAAGAAGTTTGGATTTTCAATATAAATACCAGCGACTGTATCATCCATCTTAGCTTTAGCTTCAGCTATATTCATTTTACCGGTTGTGGGATCATAAGGAATTTCTTCTAGTTCCAGATTAGCTCCTACAACATAGTTTTTCAAAACTGCTTCTCTATTGGGGGCAGTAGCTGCTGTGTAGATAAATTTGTATCTTTTTGTTATTCGAGAAGCCATTAATGCAGCTTCTCCTACAGCTGTAGCCCAATCATAAAGAGAACAGTTAGCAACATTCATTCCAACAAGTTCACAGATCATGCTTTGATATTCAAATAAGGCTTGAGTTGTTCCTTGAGATGTTTCAGGTTGGTAAGGGGTATATGCACTATAAAATTCAGTTCTTCTAAGAACTTCGTCTTGGAGCGCAGGCATATAAATATCTAATACTCCACCACCCATGAAAGATCTTACTTCTCTTGTAGTGATATTTTTACTCATTTTTGCCTTAATTGCCTCTAAAAGTTCGTATTCGCTCTTATAATGTGGTAAATCCAATTTTCCTTTGAATCTTATTTCATCAGGAATATCGGAATAGAGCTCCTCGATACTTTTGAGACCTAAATACTGAAGCATTTCATCTACATCTTGTTGGCTATTTCCCAAATAAGGATGTTCTTTAAAACCTTCTTTCATTTTTGTTCCTCTTTGTTAATTGATAAAAATAAAGGGGGAAAAAATTCTCCTCTTAAAATCTAACGAGAACCTTCTTCGATTTTTTTCTCAATGAGCTTTACGTAATCTTCTATGTTGAATAGATGATCAATTGGACCAGTCGCTTTGAGCTTCAGAATCCAGCCTTCACCATAACAATCTTCTGTAATTGGTGATGCATCATCTTCTAAATCTGAATTAACTTCTACAACTTCACAATCGAATGGAGAATAGAAATCAACGACAGCTTTTAGAGCTTCAACAATACCCATTGAATCTTCATTACCGAAGGTATCACCTACTGCAGGAAGTTCTACATACGCAAGTTCACCTAGTTCGACACTAGCATAATTGCTAAGGCCATAAATCCAGATGTCTCCTTCTTGAAGAACCCATTCACTTTCTTTAGTGTAGAGAAGTCCTTCTTTTACAGTATATTTGTCTTTTACTCTTATGTCACCCATAGTAATTCCTCTATCATTTATAGGATTGTTTTAACGAGAAGAAGTTTAGTTTATAAAGATTATTAATCCGATATAGTACTGATTTGAGAGGTAAATACACCTGTTTAGTATTGATCTAATATTATATAGAATTCTCTATTTTATAAGTCTAAAATTATATGACAATACCACTCATCATTTCTTTTTTCTAAGACAAAATTGTGCATAGTAACAGCTTTCACATCTGTTAATATCTCATATTTTTCATAGTCAATATCATCACCAAAAGCTTTGCACGAGAGTTTGAACTTATCAGTTTCTTCGATTTCAATTTCATAGTCTTTGAATAAAACAGATTCAACATCCTTAACAAATATTAATTCTCCAAGAAAATCAAATAGCAGTAATTCAAGAGTATCTGCTTCTACTTTGAACTCCCAAACCTTTTTTGCTTTGAATTCCTTAACATTAATCATCGCTTCCATCATAGCTATTCCTGCACCCCTGAAAAGTTCAGAGAGGTTATCTGCATTAACTTCAAAAGCAAAATCTGATTTTACTTCTTCAGAGAGTATGTTGTATTTGAACATTGAACTCAGAAAGAAGAAATAAATTACTAATAAAAATAATCCCTTTGTAGATATTTTCTGATGAACCAAGAGATTTATTAAAACTAACAATTTCCTTACTTTGAGAAAAATGTCAAGCGGAAACATTCCAATGAAACAAATTGATGAAACAACTTGGGAAGTCCCCACATCATACAAAAAGGGTATGAGGGTACCTGCAAGATTGATTGTAACTCCAGCTCTAAAAAAAGGACTTGAAGGCAAAGTTGTAGATCAGATAACAAATGTAGCAACCCTCCCTGGAATTCAGAAATATGCAATAGCTCTTCCTGATGCACATGTTGGATATGGATTTCCAATAGGTGGTGTTGCTGCAATGGATATGGAGGAAGGAGTAATTAGCCCTGGAGGTGTTGGTTTTGATATCAATTGTGGAGTGCGCATGCTCACCACAACCTTAGAAGAAAGAGATGTAAAACCTAAGATTAAGGAGCTTGTAGATAAGCTGTTTCGTCGTGTCCCAGCAGGAGTAGGTGTTAAACTAACTCACGACCAGTATTTGGCAAATATATCTCGTTCAGAGTTTGAAAATGTTCTAGAAGACGGTGCACAGTGGTGTTTGGAAAAAGGTTATGCTAGAGAAGAAGATGTACGTAGAATTGAAAGTCAGGGTAAGATGCCTAAAGCAAATTCTTCAAAGGTTAGTAATAAAGCACAAAGTAGAGGACTTAGACAACTAGGAACACTTGGTTCTGGTAACCACTATTTAGAAATACAAGTAGTAAAACCTGGAGATTTGTTTGACCCAGATAAGGGTAAAAAATTAGGTTTGACTAAAAACCATCAAGTTACTGTTATGATCCATTGTGGTTCTAGAGGATTAGGCCATCAAGTTGCTACAGATTACTTAAGAAACAGTTTAACTGCAATGACTAAATATAATATTCCAGTACTTGATCAAGAACTAGCAAGTGTCCCTATAAACTCAAAAGAAGGAGAAGATTATTTTGCTGCTATGAGTTGTGCGTCAAACATGGCTTATGCTAATCGGCAAATAATAACTCATAACGTTAGACAAGTTTTCACAGAAGTCTTCAACCAAGATGAAGATGAATTAGGATTAGATTTGATTTACGATGTAGCTCATAACATTGCCAAAATTGAAGAGCACAGAATTGATGGTGAGAAAAGGAAACTAATGGTTCATCGAAAGGGTGCTACTCGAGGATTTCCACCAAATCATCCTGATATTCCTCAAGAATATAAGGAAATTGGACAACCCATCATCATTGGAGGATCCATGGAAACTGGCTCTTATCTCTTAACAGGGACACAAAAGGCAATGGATGTAAGCTTTGGCTCTACAGCTCATGGTGCAGGACGAACAATGAGTAGAAGCAAAGCAAAAAGGCAAATAAGGGGAGATTTCCTTCAACAGAGAATGAGAGAAAAAGGGATATACGTAAAGGGTGCATCGATGCCAGGTTTAGCAGAAGAAGCTGGATTTGCATACAAAGACATTGATGAAGTAATTAATGCTCTCAAAATATCTGGACTTGGTCATCCAATTGTAAGAGTTAAGCCTATAGGTAATGTTAAAGGATAATTTCGTCCTCTATTATTTTTTTCTTAAATCTATAATTTTCATGTTTAGGTTGACTTCATTAGTCCAAGTTTTTATTATTTTGAGGGTTTCATCAAGATTTTCCATTTCAGCTCCAGAGGCTCCCTTATGCCCTCCTCCCGACATTGTATTTGCAAGTAAATCTACTCTGTATTTTTCAACATCTTTAATTGACAATGCTCTATTTAATCTCAAACTTACTTTGGTTTCTTCTGGGTAGACAGTAAGATATGCAACCCCCTTTACTCCTCTTTTCTGCAACTCTGATGATATAGCTGCAGTATTATAATGAAGAGGGTCATCTATAAGAGTAATAAAATCGGTAATTACAATTTCTTGTGCTATATTGAAAGATTTTTTTCGAGAATTTCTTAGTCTCTTAACACGATGTAAAACATCCTTTTCCCATAAACCATCTAATCCTTTTGATGCCAATAATTCTATAACAAGATCATGCTCAGAGATTGTGAATGTTGATTTACATACATCTTCTAAAAACCAAACTCTTTCATCCCAATCATACTCACTTAAATTTTCCTTGATTTCCATAGGAGCTGGTGTGCTATAACTAGCTGTGTCAGTAATTTTGGTAATTTCAGACAATTCAACCATGAAATCTGGTAATTTATCTCCAAAATATTTTGCAATAAGAGTGGCACCACTTGGTGATTTAGAATCAAAAATGGAAACCTTTGATTTGATTTCCACTCCTTCGTTGGAAATATGGTGATCAAAAAAGTATTCTATTTTGTTTGAATTGAAAGGACTAAGGTCTAATATTGCGAACCAGCTTGCATCAATTAACACTTTAGATATCTTATCATCCTTAAGCAAAGGATAATCTATTGGAATGAAAACTAAATCTTGATTTGCAAAGAGATAACGAAACAATGCAGCTGAAACTAGACCATCAGGACAATTGAAATGGTAAGCAACCTTTTTCTTATTACTTAAGGTTCGCTTTAAAACTTCAGCCCCATATTGTTTCTTTTTTCTTAGAATTTTGTCCAAAGATTTTTCACTCATATTTTGTCACCTACTAAATTTGCATAGATTCGTATATTTTTTTGGAGGATTACAGTTAATTCTTCCAGTTCTATATTTTTTACTTCTTCAATTTTACTTAATACTTCTGGAATAATACCTGGAGAACCAGTTAGTTTTACATTATCTATTGTATATTTAACGTTACCATCTGATTCTGTCAGAATTCGGTTTAAAGGTGCGTTTTTCAAAACCTCAATATGAGTGGAACCTGTAAGAACTGAAGGATTGATACTAAGAAAATAATTTCTCTCTAGGAATTGATTAAAGACTTTTTTTGGTCCAGAATACCAATGTATCAAGATGTTTTCAGAAGGGATTTTGTAAGAAGTAAGAATATCTGAAGTTTCTTCTTCAGCTCCCTTTAGATGGATATTTACGGGTAAACTGTTTATCTCAGCTTGCTCTAAGAAAAATCGAAAATATTCTTCCTGGTATGAATAACGCTCTTTTCTTCTAATGAAATGATGATCTAAGCCTATTTCACCTATAACAATTATTTCATTATCCTTGATAATTTGTCTGAATTCAGCCTTAAGTTCTTCTTTCATTTGTGTTTTTGCTTTCCAAGGATGAATCCCTATCCCCGGAATTATTCTCTTGAATTCTTTGCTCATTTCAAGGATTTTGTAAGATTCGGATATATTGGATGAAACGCCAATAACGAATTCCAAACCTGAATTTTTCCACTTCTCCATAGAAGTTGAAATATCAAAGTCTTTCATAAAATCCTTATTTGCTAAATGGCAATGAGCATCGTGAAATTTCATTATTCTAACTTCAATCACATCTTTTATATCTTTTCACATTAATTATACACATATGACTAAAGAACTCCTACCCTTAGAAGAGAGAATAAAACAGCTAGAACAAGAGGTAGAACGTTTAAGAAGATTGCTAGAAGCACATATGAAAGATCATGGTGTTTCACCACCATTTCAACCTGGAACCCCCCCAGATCGTCCATATAAACCAGAACGTCCGGATATTGGGCCACCAAAAGAATTCTAGCATAATGAAATTACTGAGTTGAGCGTAGAATGCCAAAAGATGACTATGATACAATGGTACGTAAAATGATTAAAGGCAGCGAGGTTGTAGTTGAGGTTCTAGATGCCAGGTTTCCAAGCTTATCAAGATCTGGTAGATATGAACGAATGGTTATGAGATATCCAACAAAAAAACTATTGATTGTTATGAATAAGGTTGATCTTGTTCCTGATCATGTTGTAAAAAAATGGAGAAGAATTTTAGGAAGTGAGGGATTCAAAGTTATACCAACTTCAGCTCGAGAAAGATTAAGCACTTCAATACTGAGGAATGCAATCCTTTCTGCTGTTAAGGATGATTTGTTCTACATTATTGCTTGTTTTATAGGTCTCCCAAACACTG
>JAGLOH010000140.1 GCA_023139025.1 Candidatus Heimdallarchaeota archaeon
TTTTATATTGCACAAACTAGTATAATATGGGTAATATTTGATGCAGGCTTGGCCATTTTTGCAGGAATAGTTTTTTTCACACACCTAATTAAGCAAAGAGGTTTCGTAGAGAAGAAATATCAAAAAGTTATAGAAATAATGATGGTTGGAGTTGTAATAGCATACTTCATAAGTGCTCTTTTATTTGCTGCTAGAAAATTGATCTATGCTGTGACAGGTGAAATAATGATGCTGCATATGGAATGGGTTTCGGTTGCAGTAGGAGCCTTAATTATAGGAATTTCTATTTACATGGGAGGAATTGAAGCATTTTACTATTCTACTGAAATTCATTCAGTATATATCTTTGATAAAGCTGGATCTTCAATCTATTCAGCTTCAGCAAAGAAAAAACTAAATGTGAGAGGTCATATTATTCTTAGTGTAACTACAGCTTTTTCAGAATTTGCGGGAGAACTAATAGGAAAAGAAGTTTATCCAAAAGAAATTGATTTAGGCGATTCTTCATTAATGATTGAAACCGAAGGAACGTTTGTTTGCTTCTTGTGCAGTAGAGTTCCTACAAGCTATTTACGTCAAGCAATAAGAAATCTTCTTGCAGATTTATCACCGAATATGTCGGAAAATGAAATATCTACATTGGTAAAGAAATATTTAGCATTCAAACCAATAATCTCAAAGCACAATGAGTGATATCTGTTCTTCTTCAAAAGTTTAATAAGTGAAATATATTTTGTTATATTGAGGAAATCAAAATGGGGTATCGTGTTCTTCTCAACAAATAGGAATGATATCTGCTTTAGTGGTTTCCAGGTTTTTCGTTTCTTTAGCAGTTTTATTATGTCTAAAGATAACGCTTTTAATTATCAAATTCCGATTTTGGAAGAAGAAAGATATTCTAACTGTTCAAGTAAGATCCGAATAAGCAAGACAAACAATGGTGAAATTATTGACAACATTCCTAGAAGAGATACGTAAAATTGAAAAGAAGTGGCAAAAGAAATGGCAAGAAGACCAGATATTTATTGGAAATGTAGATAGCTCAAAACCAAAATGGTTTTTAACAGTGTCTTATCCTTATGCAACTGCTCCTCTTCATATAGGCCATGCTCGTACTTATGGATTAGGTGATATTTTTGCTAGGTTCAAGAGACAACAAGGATTCAATGTATTATGGCCTATGGGCTTTCATATAACTGGAACTCCTGTTCTCGCAGTATCTTGGAAACTAAAGAATAATGATAAAGTCGAATGGGACAGATACCGAAAGTATATATCAATATATGAGGACAGCAAGGAATTAGTTGAGGAATTAATAGCTTCGTTTGTAGAACCAGAAAATGTAGCAAACTATTTTTCAGAAAAAATAATCAAAGATTTCCTCGGAATGGGATACTCGCTTGATACTACAAGGCAATTCTCAACTGGAGATCCTGACTATAATAAATTCATAGAATGGCAATATATTAAATTGGACAAAAAGAACCTAATTACACAAGGAAATTATCCCATCCTATGGTGTGTCAACGATAAAAATGCTGTTGGTGAAGATGACATTCAAGCTGGAGATGAGTTAAAGGTAGAAGTAACTGAATTTGTTGGTATTAAATTCATGCTCGATTCAAATATCTTTCTAGTTGCAGCTACCTTAAGACCTGAAACGATTTTCGGTGCAACCAATGTATGGATACATCCTGATGCAATTTACGAAGAAATCTCAATAGATGGAGAGAAATGGATTGTCTCCAAAGAAGCAACAAAGAAGTTAATAGAGCAAAATCATGAAATCGAAGTTATTAGGGAATTAAAAGGAAAAGAGCTAATAAACAATAATGTTGAAGTTCCTATTACTGAGAAAAAAATACCAATCTATCCAGCATCTTTTGTGGATACTGATCATGCAACAGGAGTAGTATACAGTGTTCCTGGACATGCTCCCTATGACTATGCAGCGTTAGCTGATTTGCAAAAAGATGAGAAAACCATTGAAAAATATGGATTAGATTCTGAATTTTTGAAGCAAATTGAACCAATTTCTTTAATTGAGGTAAAGGGTTATGGTGAATTTCCTGCAGTTGAAATTTGCGAAAAACTGGATGTTAAATCACAAAATGACATTGCAGAATTAGAAGAAGCTACTCAAATAATTTACAGAGACGAATTTTATTCTGGAATCATGAAAGAAAACACAGATGAATACAAAGGGCTGAAAGTCGAAGCTGCAAAAGATAGAGTTGCGGATACTTTATTTGATATTAATCTAGCATCTACTGTTTACGAAACATCAGCAAAGACTATTTGTAGATGTGGAGGACAAATAATTGCAGCGATTATACAAGATCAATATTTCCTGCATTATGGAAATGAAGATTGGAAAAGAGATGCATTCAAAGCATTAAACAAAATGCTCATAACTCCAGAAAAATATCGACAAAGCTTTGAAAACACCTTCCACTGGTTAGACAAAAGACCTTGTGTTCGAAGAAGAGGATTAGGAACAGAATTTCCATTTACCAAAGGAGAAGGGTGGATTATTGAATCATTGAGTGATTCAGTTATTTACATGTCCTTCTATACAATTGTTCGACAAATGCGTCAAAACAATATTGAACCTAGTCAACTGAAACCGGAGTTCTTTGATTATGTATTTCTAAATGAAGGAGATATAAGAGAAGTAAGTAAGATCACCTCCATATCAGAAGATATAATTGAAGAAACAAAAGCGGAATTTGAATATTGGTATCCAAATGACTTACGACACACAGCAATTCAGCATATTTCAAACCATTTATCATTTGCAATCTTTCACCATGCTGCTATATTCCCTGAAAAGTATTGGCTACCTGCCTTCTCTTTGAATGATACGTTAAATCGCTTTGGTGAAGCAATGAGTAAAAGTAAGCCTAACGTGATTCAAATAGCAGAAGTATCAGGTAAATTCAGTGTTGACTTGACAAGATTACATTTAGCATCAAATGCTACACCGGAAACAGTTCTGGAATGGAAAGACACTGAAGTGAAATTTGCTCAACAAAGATTGAAAAAATTCTGGGAATATGTATTAAGTGTTGTAGATGTAGATAGAGATGTAAACATAGAATACTCGTTTCCATCAAAGGTTTTGCTTTCATCAGTAAAAACCAATCTAAAGAAAGCATTGGAAGAAATTGAGAAATTTAATGCTAGAGATTATATCTTGGATGGATATTATGCAAACATAAGGATTCTAGATGAATACCAGAAATTAGCTGTAAATCTACCTGAAGAAGAAAAGATGGCAGTTCTAAGAGAAGTATTTGAAATGATAGTTGTAATAATAGCACCGGTTATTCCACACATTTGTGAAGAATTAAACGAAAGAATGGGTAACAAAGATTACATCTCGTTGAAAAGAATGCCTAAAATCAAAATAGATAAAGAAGATACTCTTTACGCTTTACAAGCAAAGTTCATGACCAACCTGCTAGAAGATATAAATCAAATAGTAAAACTAGTAAAGACAAAACCAAATAAAATTTATATCTATATTAATGCAGAATGGAAGAATGACTTATATGACTTAGCAACCGATTTGTTTAAGGATGAAGCTGTTCAAATTGGAAGAATTATGTCATCAGCAAAAGAGAATAGTAAGCTTAACAAATACATGAAAGAAATAGCAAACGATGCAAAGCAAATGTTAAAAGATCCTACCATATTCAGAATAAAAATGCTAGCTCCTGATGATCAGAAAAAAGCAATTCAAGGATATGAAGAATATATTAGTAAAAGATTCAACAATGCAGAAATTATAATACAAATCGCTGATGACAAAGAGATTCATGACCCTCAAAGCAAAGCTAACAAAGCAAGACCAATGAAGCCTGCGTTATTGTTAGAATAAGCACTTTTTTTTCCTTTTTTTCATTATCTCCATTTTTTCTAATTTCCTCTAATTCTCCAGAATTCTAATGTTTTATGGCTATATAATATAGCCTAAAGGATAGGTTTTTAAAAGGATGAAAAGCATTTACAATCGAGCGTAAATACAATTACATAATCGCAATATTCTATGGTGATAAAAGGAAGGAAGTATTAAGAACTCCTTTATCATACATAGAAATGCGAGAGGTAAAAAACTTAGCTAAGTGGGGCTAAATAAATGATGGAACCTAATACTAAAATTGATGGTATAACCCTCAAAAAAATGATGATTACTGCTGCTCATAATCTTGAGCAAACAAAAGAAGAAATAAACGCTATTAATGTTTTCCCAATTCCTGATGGAGATACAGGAGTAAATTTGTTTTTAACAATAAGAACTGTTGTTGAGCAATTTGATGAAATTGATCCAACATCTATCCAAGAAGCTGCACAACTCATTACAAAAGGTAGTTTCTTAGGAGCCAAAGGTAATTCTGGCGTAATTATTTCTCAATTCTTCCAAGGTTTCAGCTCTGAAATTGAAGAACATGATACAGTAGATTTACAAGTATTTGCAAAAGCTCTAGCAGAAGGAAGTGAATGGGCTTATGAAGCTGTTCTTCACCCTACTGAAGGAACTATTCTTACTGTTATAAAGGATACTGCTGCCATTGCAAAATCCATTGCAGAAAACAGCGGAGATTGGACTGAGATGATTACTGAAACCTATTTAACTGCAGTTAAATCCTTAGAAAACACTCCAAACCTATTACCTGTCTTGAAAGAAGCAGGCGTTGTAGATGCAGGAGCAAAAGGTTTTGTTAATGTCTGGCTTGGTTGGTGCTTCCAACTCATGGATAGTCTTGGCATAAAGATTGCACACATTGAAGAAGAATCTGAAAAAATTCGAAACGGGAATTAGTTCCCAATTTTATCTTATTTTTGTAAGTATATAAAAAAAAGAATGGTTTGTCTCAAAATTATTCATAAGCTTCAATTAACTTTCGTACTTTTTCTATGAACTCTGGAATTTTCACTCCAAATTCCACTTTGTTTCCACGAGACCTAACAGCAATAGTCTTAGCTTCAACCTCTTTGTTACCCACATTTAATATAAATGGAATTTTGTTCAAAGTAGCTTGTCGAATTTTATATTCCATCCTTTCTCCAGAAAAGTCTGCTTCAGCTCTGATATCAGCCTTGAGCAAATCTTCAACAACTTGTTTTGCATAATCGACATGCTGATCAGTAATAGGTATAACTATTACCTGAACTGGACTTAACCAAATAGGCATTTTTCCTATGTAATTTTCAACTAAAATTGCGAGGAATCGTTCTATAGCTCCATAGATAGTACGATGAATTACATACGGTTTATGCTTCTGGCTATCTTCGCCAAGATAATTGATATTGAACCTATCAGGAAGGTTGAAATCAACTTGAATAGTTGCAAGTTGCCATCTACGACCTATTGCATCTTTTACATCAACATCAATCTTGGGTCCATAGAAGGCACCATCTCCTTCTTTTATTCTGTAAGGTAGATTTACTCTTTCCATTGCACTTATGAGAGCTTTTGTAGCATGATCCCAACCTTCATCAGTTCCAATTGCTTTATCAGGCTTGGTGCTAACAAAATATTCCCATTCTTGAAAACCAAAGGTTTTGTAAAAGTGTTCTACAAGCTCTATAACTCTAACAATTTCATCCTCAAGTTGTTCAGGAAGCATAAAGATGTGAGCATCATCTTGAGTAATACTTCGAATTCGGAAAAGACCATGTAATGTTCCAGAAAGCTCATATCTGTATACAGTACCCATCTCACCAAACCTTACAGGGAGTTCTCGGTATGAATAAGCTTTTCGATTATAGATCATCATATGCCCAGGACAATTCATTGGTTTAATATACCATTGTTCTCCCTTCAGATCTACTGGAAACATATGTTCCATGAAGTACTCAGTATGCCCACTAGTTTGCCACACATTTTTCTTGAAAACATGAGGAGTTTGTACTATTTCATAACCTGCTTTTCGGTGTTCTTTCTTCCAGAAGTCTTTCAGAACATCTAAAATAATGGTACCTTTAGGAAAGATTAATGGCATCCCTGGCCCCCATTCATCAGCAGTATCAAACAAATCTAATTGTGGTCCAATTATCCTATGATC
>JAGLOH010000141.1 GCA_023139025.1 Candidatus Heimdallarchaeota archaeon
TCAAGGGATAAGGATAAATTCTCTGAAATCGAAAGTATGGAATCCAGACCACTTCCAAAGGAAGAGAAAAAGGAGAAAAAAGAGAGAGAAACTCCAGCTGCTTCCCAAATAGAAGAAGTTATACAAGACAAAACCCCAAAGCAAAAAGTACCAACACAAAAATACCCTAGTCAGACAAAGTTACCAAAGCAGAAGAAACCAAGATAATTTTGATAATAATCTTTTCTATACCTAATTGAGTTCTAGAATATTTCATACAAACAGCATCAATAAGGCTGAATAGAAATACATCCCACCGAAAATCACTAAGAAGAGATTTTCAAGATAAAATACTGAAGTTAAGATATAAGTTGCAGGAATTATGAACATAAGTAAGAAACCAAAGAATTTTGGAGGAATACCTTTTTCGCTTGTTCCCTTGAGTCTGATGAAAGGGTATCGAATAAATGTTCTAAAAATCATGAAGTTGCTAACTAAATAATAAGGTAATAAAACAAAATCTACAGCATTGATAAAGAAAGTATAGTTAAGGCTAGAAGTCGATATTACTCCAGTTGAAACGATGAAAGTGTCGTAAATTCCAAATAACTTCTGAGCCAACACAATTAGAACAGGAATTAGAGGAACCATTAGAACAAAAAACACTTCATTAAATGTTGCTTTGTGTCTCAAATAGAAGAAACTTCTAAAAAGTATAAATAAAGAGAGGAATGCAAAAATTGCAGCAAAAATGTAAACTCTTCCGAGGAAACTGTTATCTTCTATAAAATAATAAATTGAAACACCAACTAATGTAAGTGATAGCAGAAATGCTGCTGATAGCTGTTTCCAAGTAGCCATGATAATACCTTTCCTTATATTTTCCAACTTGTTTATATTTGTTAAGTTATTAAACAATTGGCTACTCGAATTATTATAGCTTCTCAATCACTTTTTCAATATAGAGCTTTATATTGATTCTATATTTTGGATTGTTTACATATCTGGTAGAAATAGTTTGATTACATCTAGCACAGAGTCTTGATGTTTTAAACCAACTCATAAATTCGTCTTCATGTGCAGGATAACGACAATGGGGGCATAAGATGATTCTTCTGCGGTCTTTCTTATCAAAATCCATATAGCATATTATACATTGCATCTCTTCTTTCTTGGGTGTACCAATTGGAAAGATCTTTTTAGTAATTGTTTTAGTTTTGGATGTTTTTCTAGTTGTAGTAGAACGAGTTGATCTTACTTCTATACCAGGATCAATTCTTGCACTTGAAGACCTTGAAGCAGCAGATGATGTGGAAGCTGTCGGTCTTCTTGATCTAGTCGAAGCAGATCGTTGACTACTTCGAGGTGTTGAAGTTGTTGTTCTGCTTCTTCTAGCTGTTGAAGCAGATCTAGATGAAGTAACCTGAGCTTGTTGACTAGATCTCACTGCAAATGCAATAATGAAGTATCTAAAGATAAAAATGAAGTAAAAAATAACAAAAATGAAACCTACAAAATCTATTTGCCAATTGATAAAGAATCCAATTAATAAAATTGCAATATATATTGTATGTATCAAAAAGGGTATTTTTCTTCCTCTTCTTACTTTTCTGTTTACTGCTATAGCAGGCCATTTCCCGGAATAAAAGTTTCGAAAATAAAGAGAAAGAACAATCACAGGAAAAATCAAAGATATAGATATTAGATTAAAAGGGGAATAAATTGAGCTCCCACTTGATAAATCGATATCTACACTGAAAATTTCATATGCAGCGGCTATGGGAGAAATATAATTTCCCATTAATATAATGCAAAATGGAAGTATTAGGAATTGAGTGCTCGCGAGAATAGTTTTATGTTTTTTATAATGTCTTCTTTCAAGAAAGAATCTCAGAACAACAACAACATACACGGTTATAAAAAATATAGTGAGTGTTTTCGGCAAATCTTTTTGAATTGCCATGTATAGCACTCCGACGGTTAATCCAACAATTCCAATTGCTAGATAGGTTTTGATGTTGTTTAGTTCCAATTATAACCCTACTTTCATTTTTACGAATCATTTTCATATTTGTTTTTCATGAAAAGATTTATTGATTCATAACCTGCTTCCACGCTCAAACCATGTACTTCACTCGATAGTTCATAGTATGATTCTTTATCTTTGTGTATTCTGAAAACTCCAACTCCAAAATTCTTAGGAGATATCATTAATGGATCTAAAACTACAGCAATAGATTTATTCCAAAAGGTTTGATAACGGAGATGTGTGCCAAAGTCATCATCACTTAAAAAGGGAGTATAGCTAGGGTGTGAATGTGCCCATCCGATTATAAAATGTTCATCGTCCTTCTTGTGAAATATCTCTGTGAAAATCTGTTGATTAACAATTTCTACACTAACTGCATCACCTTGATCTACTGGCCAATAATCTTCAACAAAAATCTGTTCTAGAGGAGTGTTTTCCTGTCTAATTCTCCCTGTTAATAAACCAATAATTTCCACCCAATCTTTCTTTGGGATGTTTTCATTTGCATAAGTTAAAGCATGTTTAGCTAGCTTTAGATAAGCTTTGGGGGAGATAACTATTTCATTTATCACTTTGATTTGTAAATCATCTTCAGTGACTGTATCCCCACTTATTTCTTGTTTCACATCTATTTTTTCCTTAATAATATCATCAACTTCATGAAGTCCTAGGGCTTTTTCTAGCGCTTCTATTTTTTTTAGGAGTTTTTCGTATTGTTCAGGAAATTCGGTTTCATTTTCCATTTTAAGCTAACCTTCTTCAGATTTTACTCAATTCTACCAGTAGGATTTTGCATATTTCTTACTAATAGAACTTGCTTTTTTAATGAATTTCTTCTTATCATTTAAGAACTCTAAAGCTGCCTCTTTATTGAACACATCTTTGGGATTTACATAAGCTCCTTCAATATTAAACATTGCAAGGATAGAATAAATAACAGTCGTGATATTCTTAGCAGGCGACCATCCATCATGTTTCCCTACCAATTCATTATCAACTAAAGCTAAGCAAATGTTTCTTTTATTAGGATATTCTTTGGGATTTGGCCAGAAATTGGGATGCCAGATAGGTGTATGTAATCTTACATATGGTGGTTTATATGGATAGTTTGATCCAAAGAGAATTTCAAGTTTATATTTACCACCAGCATAAGGTGTCTTCTCAGGTCCAACAAAACCTATAGCTAGATGTCCCATAGATTTCTTCTTACTTGGAAATGCTTTTACTTGAGCTAAAACACCTTCTTTGTGAAGTTTTCTTAGCGCATCAAAATCTTTGATAACTCGTTGTTTTCTAATTTTTGTCACCTTTTATCAAGTGATAATATGTATGGTTTGAACCACGTTCTAACAAGTAAGATAGCTGAATTATTGTTTAAAAAAGTTGTTTTGAAGGATATTCAAGTAGAGAAGCTTTAGATACTTTTTCTAAAAATTTTAAAGGAAAAAGAAAGATACAAGAAAAATTCCTTAGCTAGTTTTTGGAATTGTTTACTCAGACAATAATTCTGTGAATTTGTCAGAATATTCTGTCTTAATCTGGCCTTCGGTTTTTTCCATTTCAGCTCTAACTTTCTGGAATTCTATTTTCTTCTTTTCAATTTTCATTAGAATGCTTTGAATTTTGGATTTATTTTCTGCTATAATAACTTCTTTTTTCTTAAATTTAGCTTCTTCCTTGAGAACTTTATCTCCTTTTCCACTCTCTCTCAGCTTATTTATCTTCACTAATCGTTCTTGTAAATCTTGATTAACTTCTGCATTCTTCTTCTTAAAATTAACTTTCTTTCCTTCTAACTCATCTAAATCCTCTTTAACATCGAAAAATTTCTCTTTAGTATCATAAAATTTAGCTAATAGTTTGTAATACTTGATTTCTCTTTCACTCATGATAATTAGAAATAGATCTGAGTGTTTAAAACTCTTATTAAAGTGTAATCTAACTACCGGATTATAGAAACTTTGAAGTTATTGATGTTCTTTCAAACTCCACATATTATCGAAAAACTCCTTAGATGGATGAATTAAATCTTTGTTAATCCTGATATCATGAAGAACACAATCACAATAAGGATACCCTTCTACTATTGTATGTTCCATGGTTAAAATGAAGTTCTTGTTATTATTATTGTAACCCTGAAAATCTCCATAACATGCAGCTAGGTATTTCAGTTCAACATCTGTTAAGTTAATTATGGCATCTTTCCACATGCAGGTATCTTTCCTCTGAGGAAACTTACCATCCTCAATCACTCCTTGAACAATTACCCAGCCTATACTTGGAGAATCATCATCCTTTGGAATTCTAGCATTTCTAAACTCTTCAAGAATTTCATATTTGCTCCTTTCTGAGGATAATGATTTGACATAAGCGTCTATATATCCCTTGAATAAGTCTATCGATGTATTCCTCTCAATAATCTCTGTTAAAGTCTGGACATTGTAATATCTGTGATAGAGAAATGACTGAATATAATTCCTATTAGGAATCTTAATTTTTTCTTGAATCCAGCTCCTATTACTACTGAAATCAAGTAATTGGAGATAATAATCAAAACAAGCACTCAATAATTCCGGAAAAACTTTCAAGTGAATAAAATCCTTACTTAACTCTGCAAAATCTACATTCTGCTCTTTTGAAAAAGAAGTTTTGAGAAACTGATTGAATTGATTTGTTAATCTAGTAACAAAACTATTCAAGATTTCTGGTTTTTCTTTCATTATGTATCCAAGCAGATAATTCAATCTTTTCAGTACAGTTCTTTTAGCATATTCTAATGGCTGAATTTCCTGTAATCTTTCTAAATCACTAATATCATATTGACCTGTTCTAAAAACTTCCATTACTCATTCTTCCTTATCTTTCTCAATGTTTTCTGTAAAGTCTAAAGATGGCTGTTCCGCGTCGGGGTGAACATAGTTATTCCAATATAATTCATCACAGAATTTGGCATGATGAAGTGTTTGAGTTCTTCGTAGGTGGATTGTTCTACCTTCATTGAATTCTGGAACATCTGCAATATAACAGGAACTCAGGTAAGCAATATCTGGGTCATTGAATTCTTTCAGAGCTTCTGGTGTTAAGCAACTATCAAAACGGTAGATCACTTTATGATCATCAAATATACAAAATGCAAAATCTGCAAGACCCATTTTACACCAGCTTTCTATTGATCTCTTATTGGAATCCAGAATCGTAACTGTTTTGGGATCTGTTGGTTTTTCTGTTTTATCTTTAGACCTCATTTCTCTTATTAAATAAGGGACTATTTGTTTATAGATTCTTGTTCCTTCCTCTTTTCCGTAAATATCAGCTAAAGCTTTCACCAGATAATATGAGGTTCTTTCGAGAGCCTTGATGCGATCGAAATGAAATAATTCTATTTCTCCTTGATCTGATGTATAGTTAGTGGGTAACTTGATTGACTTACATACGAAAAGAAAGACCGATTTCTCTAAGTCAGGGAAATTTGGTATCAATTCCAACCTTTCTCTAATTATTTTCCAATTAAAAGCATTATAATTGAAATCATAATCGCCTATAGCTTCACTAAACTTTTCTTTCAATTTTGAAATATAGAAACTCAAATCTTCTGGTAGAATCAATCTGAAAAACTTTGTAACAGAATCTACTCGTTCTAGTCTAGCTTTTATAATATCTTCAGGTTTAGATTTTCCTTTCTTAGTCAAACTAAAACACTTATGGTTTTCAATCTGCATTAAATTACATCTCTTGTTATTAGAAGTTTGTTTGTAAACATTCACTTTAGTTTTCAAACCATTATTAATCTTTTGAGTAATTTCTTTTTAAACCCAGATATTTTCTCTGTTTTTATATGCAATTCTAATTTCACATATGAGATGAAAAGTGAATTATTTACTAACTTATATGATATCGCAAAATGTAGTGTTGATGGAAAAAATTGGTATGAGATTTCTGAGATAGCTGCATTATGTTGCATAAATAATCATTACGCTCCAAAAGATTTAGATTCAGTTCTTCAGCATTACAATAAGGGGCACATTGTTCCTGTAGAATATGTTCTCTAT
>JAGLOH010000142.1 GCA_023139025.1 Candidatus Heimdallarchaeota archaeon
TTCAGATATTTCCCAGAATTGTTTTGCTATTTTAGTGTTTCTTGATCTTTTATTGGATGTTTTAATTATAGGGTAACCTCTCAAATGTAGGAATTTTTCCGGGCTGAAATATTCTCCACCTTTTGCATTTGGATCGAAAGCTGCTCTTAATTGAGGTAAGACACCCATATCTACAGATTGCGCAATGAAGATGTTAAGAAAGTTCCAGAACCTTATTTGACCTTTTGAATTGTCTATCTCGCCCCCAGCTGTTTGAAGGTTTGTTTTTGTCCAACCTGGATGAGATGCAACACTAATGACCGATTTATTTGCTTCTTTCAATTTCCTATCAAGTTCATATGCAAAATAAAGGTTCGCTATCTTACTATTTCCATAAGCCATAAGCTTATTGTATCCTTTCTCATAATTCATATCTTTAAATTTGATTTTGCTGAATCTATGCCCCATACTACTTATCGACACAATTCTTGCATTTTCAGCCTTAGAGAGTTGATTTAATAATAATCCTGTTAAAACAAAATGACCATAATGGTTAGCAGCCATATGTAGTTCCAAACCATCTTCTGTAATAGTTTTAGGAGCAAACATTACTCCCGCATTATTGAAGAGGATATCTAATTTGTTGTATTTTTCTGTGAATGTTTTTGCAAAATTCTTTACAGAGGATAATTTTGATAAATCAATTTGCATGAGATTAAGTTGAGCTTGTGGATTTTCCTCCAGAATGATATTTTTTGCATTTTCAGCTTTTTCTAGATTACGACATGCCATGATTATTGTAGGGCTCTTATATGAAAGAACTCTCGTGATTTCAAAGCCTAAACCACTGTTAGCTCCTGTAATAATAATTATTTTACCCTTTAGATCTGGAATATTTTCTTTAGTCCATCTCTCTTTTTTCTTTCTACTCATTAGATATTCTTCCTAAACCAATCCATTTTTATCAAATTCCTTTGTAAGTTTTGTGTTTTACCAATAAATCTGTCAAATCACAGTAAGATTTATTTCTATCTAGAATACTGATATAATAATGAAAGATAAATCTAGACTTTGTTTTTTACTGACAATTATTATTGTATTTTCAAGCTTTTTTGTGTCTCAATCCCAAACTATAGATGGCTTGATATTTCTAGACATCCCAACCAATAATCCTGTTCAAACAAGTATCAATGCTACATCTCCAACAGAATATTTCAATGAAACCAGTTTCCCTCGATACCATCTTGTAGCTAGACCTCTTTCAATAATTCAATCTCCTCACAAAGGCTTTCCTGCAATTATCGAATATGATCAAAACATATCAATTACCGCTCTAGCTAATTCAGATACAACTAATTGGGAGTTTTCATTAGTTTCAACTGGGACAAATATATCTCTTAATATCTTAGAATCAACATATGATGAGATTGATGCTTTTTGGAATTTTGAGGTTAAACCTTCAGAGAATATTGCTGGATTGTACGATTTACAATTGAATTGCAGTGTAGGAGAGGATTATCAAACAAATTCAGTTAAAATATTAGCAGAGAAGTCATATCCTTTTAAAATTCTTCATATTTCAGATTCACATATTCCTTCGTATGCAGGCATGAATACAACTGATATTGTTTTAAATTATATAGATTCAATAAAGAGTCTTGATGTAGATTTTGCAATCTTCACTGGAGATTTAATAGAAGGAGCCCCAGCTTTAGAATATGTTAATCCTATAACAAGAAAACCCCTTGCAGCTGAAGTGCAAGTAAAATTGAGTTTATGGGTGTTTGATTTACTTGATTTACCTATTTACATTATTGGAGGAAATCATGATTTAGATGCATCAACTCTTCTTCCTGATAATCCAACAGCTGTTTGGATGAATTATTTTGGTGAGAATTATATGCACTATAATTTTCTAGATTGGTCATTCATAGGATTCACTTGTACTAGTGAAGGATTAAGTACATCTGATTTTGCTAGTGTTAATGAGATACTTTCTGTTGAAGAGGATAAACCAAATCTGTTGTTCTATCATTCGAATTACAAGAATCATGCATCAAATCTAAGAGCTAGTTACAAAATTGAAGTTATGCTTTATGGTCATGATCACCATGAAGCAAAATATGTTTCAGCTTCTACTCTCTATCATTGTGAAGCACCAATGTTCAACAATGAATCTTCTGTAATTACTATCTTGAACCGAACAAGTGTTAGTTTAGATGATGTTGTATATGATTTTACTTCATTACTAGAGATTCCTACAGAGAAAACAAGTTTCAGTATTTTGATCTTTACTGGATTAGTAAATTTCTTTGTTGTGGTTTTTATAATCAGGAGAAGAAAAATATCGCAGCTAGATTAGATAAAAGATATATAAGCTGATTGAAGCTATTGAACCAAGATGCCTTTTACTCCAATGCATTTAGGTTTTGGAATCTTTCTTTTTAGTATATTGCCATTTTTGGATCCAATAGCACTATTGATAGGAACTGTAATTATTGATCTTGAACCGATTTTTTATCTTATTACTGGAATAGGGAGCATGCATGGAATTATGCATAGTACTCTTGGTGTAATTGTTTTTTTTATACCTGCATCAATCATAAGTTGGCTATGCTACAGATTTTTGAAACTAGATAAATATCTCCCAAAATATAACATTTATCTGTCTCTTATATCGGGTATTATAGGTTTGTTTTCTCATGTTTTTTTTGATGCGATCCTTTATCCTGAGATAATGTTCTTTTATCCATTTTCACAGACAAACGGGATATTGTACAATATTATGTCTTCAAGAACCGATTCTCTAATTCTAGGAATCATGTTCATAGTTGGTTTTCTAATTTTAGGAATAAGATACTATTTGAAATATTCAAAGAAAAAGAAAGAAGAAGAGCATTTAGACCTTGTTAGAAGGTAGAGTGAATGTTTAACGCCATCCTACCTTATTAGATGATTCCTTTTCGGAATGAACCCTTTCCAAGAAGATGTTACCTTTACTTCTTGTGGAATGGTTTCTCACTTATTTCCAGTGTTCATCATCTGTGTAATCAGTTATTAACCCAATAGATTCAGGTCCTAAATGCGAAAGAACTGAACCTCCACTCTGACCAATCTCAATTTCGATCTTAGGATACTTTTCTTTTACTAGATTAGCAAGATTCTCAGCATAGTCCCTCCTACTACCATAAACAATAGTAAAAGCTTCAGGTTCTTTTGGTGCGTTCTCAAGACTAAGTCTTAATGACTCTTTCAGTCCTTCTTCAACTTCAGTAGCAGATCCTGCAGTTTCAACGAATCCTTCTTCATTCATTGTTACTATGGGTTTCTTTTTCAAAAAAGATCCTAGTGCAAATTTAGCTGTTCCAAATCTTCCTAGTCTTCCACCTTTCCAGAGATATCTTATTGTTGGAAGTAGAATTATTGTACGAATCTTTATTGCTTGTTCTTTCAGAATCTCTGCAATTTGCTCTCCTGTATATTTTTTCTGTTTAATTAAATTTAACGCCATTCTTATCAAAATAACTTCAGGATAAGATGCAGACTTTGCATCAATAATGTAGATTTTAACATTAGGGTTTTTTCGCATTACTTTTTTTGCAGCTAAATTTGAACTGTTGGTAGTTCCTGATAATCCAGCTGTCACATTGATTACTAGTATTTCTTTAGCTCCTTCATCTATCTGCTTTAAATAAGCTACTTCAAAATCTTGAGGATTTGGTTGAGAAGTATTTGGAACAAAGGAATGTAAATTTAACTTAGGTATGTGATAAAAAGCTTTCTCGTCTTCAAATAATTGATAGTAACTATCTCTGTCAAAATCTTCATCTTCCTTGAGTACTTCATCATGAACCACCATATAAAGTGGAACAATTTTGATATTGTTCTCTCGAGCAAAATCCCAGGGAAGGTCTGAAGCGCTATCGGTTACAATACGTATGGTCATAGTTTTATGAAAAAATAGTAGCATAAAAAGATACCTAAAACCATATTCTATCGCGATAAAATAAAAATAAAAAATGTTAAAGAAAATTAATCATCCCATTCAGGAGCAATAATTGGAAAATCAGCAAATCTTTTTACTTCATTGATTCCATCAATCTTCTTAATATCCTCTTCATCAAGTTGAATGTTTTGAGATTCAAAGTTGTCTTTCAAATGACTTAATGTTGTACTCTTTGGAATAGGTATAGCGCCTTTACTCATAATCCAAGCTAAAGAAATTTGTGCTGGAGATGCTTTATGTTTTTGTGCAATTTCTTTTAATTCAGGAACTTCATTAATTCTTCCATGCATTAATGGAAAATAGGATACCAATTTTATTTTGTTGTTATCAAGATGTTCCAAAAGAGCCTTCTGTTGAAGCCAAGGATGCATTTCTACTTGGTTTACAACTATCTGTTTGTCATACTTTGCAATAGCTTCATCTATATCATTAATTGTAAAGTTTGAGATTCCAAGATGACCGATTTTACCCTCATCAATAAGCTCACTGAAAGCTCTGAGTACTTTTTCTTTTCTCTTTTTATAAGTCTTGAATGGCCAATGGATATACATGATGTCAACTTTTGCTAATCCTAGTTTCTTCAAACTCTTCTTTGTACTTTTTCTTACACCATTATACGAAAAATTCCAAATGAATACTTTTGAAGCTAGAATAATCTCCTCTCTAGGGACACCAGATTTCTTGATAGCAGCACCAACGGTTTTTTCATTGAAGTATATACGAGCTGTATCTATAAATCTAAAACCCATCTTGATTGCTTTACTATAAGCTTCAATAGCTTTATTTCCTCTTCCCCCCATCGTTCCTAAACCTATTTTTGGTAAAATTAAGTCTGATATTTTTAACACCTTAAGTAGGTTGTGTGTAAAATCTAAGAATAAAAATTTAAGGATATGTCACCAAGTTCATTATAGTTCAGTAACATCATCCTTAGGTATTAATATCTCGAAACAGGCTTCGTCTTTATCATCAAGCAACTTAATCTTCCATCCATGAGCATCTATCAATTTCTTTACTATTGTTAATCCATGGATTGACTCTTTCTCCTTTGTAGTAAATGTCGATTCAAAGGCTTCTTTTACAATTTCAGGATCTATCCTTGTTCCATCATTTTCTATAGATAAAGCTATATCTTCATTCAATAGCTTACTTCTGACATTTATTTGGGTAGGTTGTCCATGTATTACTGCGTTTTCGAAGAGATTCTTGATTATCTGTGATAGTTTTTCTTTATCTGCTTTTACAACTACAAGTGGATCATGAATTAATTTTATGTTTTCTGGAACTGTTACATTTCCAATTGTTTCTATTAACTCATTCAAATTTACTTTTTCAGATTTTTCTACAACTTGACCAGCTTCTGCAAGCTCTATTGATCTATTTAATAATTTTCTAAGATATTCAGTCTGATTGTTTATTCTATCTAAAATCATCTCTTTCTGTTCTTCACTTTCATTAAGCAAATCAGTATAACCTTCGATAGATGAAAGACTGTTTCTAATATCATGTCCCATTAAATGAACAAAATCGCTGAGCTCTTTCTTTTGCTTTGTTAATGTATCCATCAGTTTACTTCTCTCTGAGATATCCACAACTGAAGCAAGAAATGTATTTGAATCAGGAAGAGATGTCACTGCAATTAATATGCTCATTATAGTACCGTTTTTTGTAATGAAGCGTGTTTCATATTGATCTGGAACGCTTTCAGGTTGCAACATTCTTTTTCTATTATATTCTAGCATAAACTCAAGTTCAGGTTGTGGAATGAATTCAGTCCATTTTCTTCCTTCTAATTCTTTTTTAGTATAGCCTGAAAGCTTTTCCATCCTTGAATTCACAAGAACGATACTCGCTTCTAAATCAAAAATGATATTTGCCAATCCTGTATTTTCAAATAATGAGCGATATAGTAACTCAGATCTTTTTATTTCCTCCTCAGCTTTTTTCATTTCTGTTACATCAAATAAAGAGACAATATAATCTTCTGAAAGAGGAATGGTGGTTAGATTTACCATAACACTTCTTATATCTCCTTTTCTGTTGATGAAACTTGTTTCATAATAA
>JAGLOH010000143.1 GCA_023139025.1 Candidatus Heimdallarchaeota archaeon
GGTATTGCTCATGATTTTAATAACATTTTAATGTTGAAGCAACACATTGATACTGATGTACTAATTGTAGGTGCAGGACCCGCAGGGGTAAGCTTGGCTATTAATCTTGGAAAAAGAGACATTTCAACAATACTGATAGATCAAAAACCAAAGAAAGAAGTAGGTTACAAACCTTGTGGAGATGCTTTGAGTCCTAATTCAACAAGAAGATTATTTGAGCTCTCTGGGATAATGCAACCAAGAGGTGAAGAAGTTGCAGAGAATCTTGCTTCAGCACATTTTCGTCCTGTTCTGGATTTCGAATTATCTATAGATTTCACTTCACAGACCATTAATAGATTAAAATACGGTCAACGACTACTTAGGTCTCTTACAGATTATTCAAGTGTAATTTTCAAACCAAATCATAAAGCGGTTGAAACTATAATTGAAAAAAACAAAGTAGTAGGATGTAAAATCCGTCAATCCAATGGTCAAATTATCAATATCTATGCTAAGATAGTCGCTGATTGTTCTGGCATCACAGGTATTGTTAGAAGAACCATCCCAGATTCAGTATGCAATAAGTTTTCAAAAAAACTCCTCAAACAAGAAACCATCATTTCTTATAGAGAAATTATCGAAACTCCCAAACCACATGATTATCAGAAGCAAATGAGAATAGAATATCATGATGAGATGCCTCCTCCAGGATATTTTTGGATTTTTTCTAAAGGAGAGAAGCAGTTGAATATTGGAGTTGGTTGGTTATTGAATGATAATAACAAAGATTCGAATGCCAAAACTATTTTAGAAATACTTCGAAAAAAAGTCTTTCCAGATTCTAAAGTTTTAGACGGAGCAGGAGACACACTACCTGGTCGTTTGCCGCAGCATTCTATGGTTTGCGATGGTTTTATCACTTGTGGAGATGCGGCTACTCTTGTTAACCCAATTAGTGGTGAAGGGCATGGACCAGCGTTATTAAGTGCATACTATGCTTCAGAAATTGTTGAGTTAGCAATAAGAAATCAAGACCTCAGTGAGAATTTTCTTTGGAAATATAACATCAAAATATGGCAGGAATATGGTTATGATGGGGGATTAGGTATAGCTGTTCACAAGCTGCTCAATTCAGTTCCTTTCAGCGACTTTTCTTTTCTTTTTGAGAAAGGTATTATCTCTCAAGAAGACGTAGACTCCATAATGTATTCAACAGCTGTTAAACTACCTATAGTACAAAAGGTATTCAAAGGTTTAAGAAAACCCAAACTACTCATTAAAGTTGCAAAAGGTTTACTTCTTGCTGAAAAAATAAAGAAACTGTCTCAGAATTATCCAGAAAAACCTGAAAGATTTGATAGATGGGTCAAGAAAATTAAAAAAATTGAAAGAAAACGAATTTAATCATAAACTAATCTTCCGTCTCCCATCTGGATTATTCTGTCACAAACCTTTGCTATTTCTAAATCATGTGTTACTAAAATGACTGCTGTATTCTTTTCCTTAGCAAATCTTCTTATTAAGTCAATAACTACTTGCCCCGTTTCTGAATCCAAATCTCCAGTTGGTTCATCTGCAAAAAGGACTGCAGGATCATTTATCATTGCCCTTGCAATAGTAACTCTTTGCATTTGACCACCAGACAGCTTAATTGGAAACTGATTCTGGAATCTTTCTAAATCAACTTCTTTAATCAATTCGATTGCCTTTGCTCTTGCTTCTTTCTTCGGTCTTCTTATCATCAAAGCAGGTAACATAACATTTTCGAGAACTGTTAACTGGGGAATTAGATTATAATATTGGAAAATGAACCCCATATTTCTTCGTCTAAACAACGAGACTTCTGCATCAGTCATCGTATCTATGTTTCTACCCAAAAGAAACACCGCTCCTCTATTTGGAGTATCTAACCCTGAAAGAAGATTTAGTAAGGTAGTCTTTCCACTCCCACTTGGTCCAACTAAAGCAGCCATTTCTCCTTTCTTAAGTTCAACATCTATTCCACGTAGAGCATAAACTGTTGACCCAACTAGACGATAAGTTTTGAAAAGTGCAACCCCTTTTAGAATTATATCTGAATCTACATGTATTTTTTCTACTTTTTCTAGAGAAACTTCAGTTGGAATAGTTTGGAAATAAGCTAAATCACGAAACTTATCTGAGAAAAATTTCATTAACTGAATTTCTGCTAATGTTTTGATGAATATCAAAGATACATCTTTAACATCTTCAACTTCTCTTTCAGGAACATCTTTGAAATGATTTATGATATTAAGTAGAGTTTGATAATTTTGTTTAACTTGCGTTTGAAGATTATTCAATCGTTCAATATGATCAGAACACTGCATGATTGAATCTAGAAGCATTAAATAATCTAATAATGGAGCATAGTCTAGTTTCTTAACTTCTTCAACTAAATCATTTCTTACTTGAGCAATTCGGTTGATTTGTTTTAATTGAACAGAAACTACTTGTTGTGTTGAAGAAAGCAAACCAAAAATCACTCTCAATGTCTTCCATAGCTTATTACTCATATTCTCTTCTAAATTCTTAATCTTTTTAGAATCTTGTAACAAGTTCTCAAGTGTTAATATTGCTTCTTCTACAGATTTCAATATAGGTTTAAGATTGTTTGAACATGCTTTTCCAAATTGCATTATAAGCAAATTTTCAGCTATTAATCTGAGAGGAATGTTTTGTTTTTTATCACTTACTTCTCGTTTAAGGATTAGATCTGGAAACATAATAATGTCCGGATAATCTCTAGGAAAATCCCAAATAGCGATAAAGCTATTTAGCAAAACATCACTTACATGATGAATAACTCGATCATCAATATCAGCTGCTACTTCCACAATATTTTCTAACAAAGGTTTGTTCTTTTCAGATGTTGAGCTTTTTACTAATTGAACAATCATTTTTGTTATATCACGAATCTCAACGTTTTTGCGAATTTGTTTTGCATAGAGGCCACATTCTTTTTTACAATAATCATGAATTATTTTCTCAACTTGGTTGACAACAATTTTTCTTTGTTCATCATTTTCAACTTCTTCAAGAGGAAAACTACATGTAAAAATAAGAAAGGTATTAACCTCAAGTACATCAATTGACATAGCTTTTAATTTATATTTTAGATATCTACGTACTCTTTTTGTAAATAAATCAAGTGAATCTCTATTTAGTTTGTTAATTAGAACACCTAGGGTAAGTTCCACAGTACCGTAAGTTGGTATAGTTACATTTTCGTTCATTTTTTCACCTGCTTCCCATCATCGACAATCTCCCCATCTACAATGCGGATAGTTCTATGGCAAAATTTCGCTATATGTTCTGAATGAGTAACAACAAGAAACGTTTGTTTGTAATTTTCATTAATTGAAACAAATAAATTCATAATTTCTGATGAAGTATCTTGGTCTAAATCTCCAGTTGGCTCATCACCAAGAATAATTGCAGGATTCATCAAGAGGGCTCTTGATACTGCTACTCTTTGTTGCTCTCCTCCACTTAGCTCATTTGGAAGATGAAATATTTTGTCACCCAGACCCATTTGTCTAAGCATCATTTTTGCTTCTTCTTCAGCTTCCAATTTAGTGATGTCGGTCAACAGTAAAGGCAGAACTGTATTATCTAAAGCTGAAAGGAATTCAAACAAATTGAATAACTGAAAAATATACCCAATATTATGAAGCCTAAATTCTGTAACTTCAATATCTGTTAATTGACTTATATCTTGATCATTGATATAGATGGTTCCTTCTGAAGGTTGGTCAATCCCACCTAGAAGGTTTAAAAGAGTAGTTTTACCGCATCCTGAAGGACCCATGATTGCGACCATTTCTCCTTTTTTGATTTCTATATCTACACCTCTTAAAGCATGTACTTCCATTGATGTTCCTTCAGCATATTTCTTATGCAGGTTTTTTGTTTTTAGTATTATTTCATCACTCATCGTATCACCCTACATATCTGATTGCTTCAGCTGGAGTTATCTGACTCGCTCTTATTCCTGGAACTATTGAAGCTACAATAGCAATTCCAATCATAATCCCCGTATAAATCAATATTCTCCAACCAGGGAGAACTAAAGCCCAATCATAGATATTAGCAAAAGCCCACCCTAACATCAAGCTATTTAGGAATCCCATGACTAGACCTAGTATTGCTAGGATGAATATTTCTATCATGATTGTCCCAATGATTTGTCTCTTCTTGTAACCTATCGCTCTCATCATACCAATTTCTCTTCTCCTCTCCGCTACATTTCTAACTGCTATGATTATCATTCCAAGAGCTCCAACAATTAGACCAAATCCTACAAAGTATTGTAGGAAATCAAATGTTTTTACTTGGAAATCTACAAATTCCAACATTACTTCCCAAACATTATAAGCAGAAGCTGCAACAAAATCTTCAGTTTGAACAAGCAGAGAATCGTTACCATTGAAAAATTCTTCAATGTTACTTGCTATTTCTGTGTTTCGTCCATTTTTGAAATCCTCACTTGTACTAACTAAATATCTTGTATGTTTTGGATAAAGTGCAAAGTTTGGAATCAGTTTCGGATAGAAATCTGGTGTTATTAGAAGTGCAGGTAAACCTTGAGCTTGACTGAAAGGATATTGTCTAATATTTGCTAATACTATCACTTCAACAGGGGATCCAATAAAACTAGTAATGTTAAATATGTTACCCGGTAATAGAAAGGGGCTTGTGGTTAAGACAGTAGGTAGACCTTCCACATTATCAATTTCTGTTCCATTTCGACTAAATTTAGTTCGATTGTAGAAGAAATCCCATATTTGATGGCTATATTCTCTTTGATAATTTTCAGAACCTCCTGGTTTGTAATTTCCAAAGAAGAAAGGTATAGAAGAATCAAGCATAAAGTCAAATCTGTAATCGTCCCCTTCCTTAAATGTATCATTGTAAATCATGTGAACATATGTTGGAAAAATATCCGTAGGGATTTCAAGCTCACTTATTTCTTCATCTACTTGTATTATTGCAATTGTTGAATTAATTCCTTTAACATTAGTAATAGCTTCATCAATAGCATAAAGGTCTTGTTCAACGTTTACAAGCGTTTCATTGGTAATTGGAGTGTCTAACTCAATAAATATGCTTGCTCCTCCACTTAGAAACTCAACAGATTCTAATGTATTGTATGAATAAGTTGTTTGGTAGACAGCAGCAAATATATTCATTGTTAAAACAAGAGCAAAAATCCCAAAAGTCAAAGAGCTTCTCATGCTTTTAGAAGTCATATATTTGCTTGAAATTAAAGAAACGCCTTTTTTCAGACGTGTTCTATACAAAACTGTTCTGATGAAGTTAGTTACTGATTTTAGATTCACACCAACCCAAACAATAGATCCTAAGGCTAGAACAACTGCAAGAGTTACTAGAATCTTACTATTTTCTCGAACATCCTTTAATTGAGGCACACTGAATATTAACATGGCTATTGAAATACCAATAAAAGTAAGACCGATACCATTCCCTAAAAATTTCTTCGAAAATAGATATCCAAGTAATAAACTCACACCTATTAAAACAGCAGCAGCAGCTCCCATAAACATCCATTGCTCTATTGCAGTGTCCCATCCTGCCTTTGTGAAAAACGAATCATAAACAACATACTGAGCAGCAAGAATACCAATTCCACCTAGAAGAAAAGCTAATCCTAACCCTAGAGTAATTTTTCCTGTTTTCTTTCTGCCTACTTTCTTTATCCCTCTAATTACTTCTATTACATCTATTCTAGCTGCTCTTATAGCAGGAAATACACCTGCACCTACGGCTAAAATAAGTCCAAGGACAATTGAATAGACAACAGCTCCTATTGTTACTGTAGGCTTTAGACCAATTGATCCATCAAAGAATGTTTTACCTATGCGATTAACAAGGAAAATTGACATTCCATATCCTCCTCCAACTCCCAGAAGTGAACCAATCAAACCTAATAGAGTTGATTCTACCATAAATAATCTTACAATCTCTCTCCGTCTAGCCCCAACTGCTCTTAAGATTCCCAGTTGTTGTATTCTATCCTCTACTTG
>JAGLOH010000144.1 GCA_023139025.1 Candidatus Heimdallarchaeota archaeon
AGAGGGTCATATAAGCTGTATAGTGAAGTTTCAAAGAGCATTATGAATATAGTAAAACAGTATTCTCCTACTATGAAAGTAGCAGGTAATGATGAAGCTTATCTTGATTTAACTGAAATTGCATCTGATTATGAAGATGCAAGAAGACTAGCTGTGGAATTAAAGGATGACATTTTTGCGACAGAACGTTTAACTTGTTCAATAGGTATTGCTCCTACTAGAATATTGGCAAAAATCGCTTCTGAAACAGATAAACCTGATGGATTAGTTGTTGTCAAACCTCTAGAGATTACAGAATTTATGGAACCTCTAAAAATTACCATCATACCTGGAGTAGGAAAAAAAAGTGCTGAATCTTTCAGCAGGAAAAATATTTACACTTGTGGTGATTTAGCCAAATTACCATACCAGTTAGTCTACCAGAAATTTGGTAAATATGGACTTAAAACATGGAAACTGGTAAATGGTTTCAATACTGAAAATACTCAAGAAAAATTCTTATCTAGCGAAAGGAAATCGATTAGTGAAGAGAGAACCTTCTTTGATAGATACCAAAAATGGGAAAATATTTGGGTACAAATTGATTCTTCCATTGATACAATTATTGCAAGAATGAGAGTTAAAAACATGAGTTTTAAAACCATAACTCTTAAAATTCGTTTTAAAAACTTCGAAACCTATACTAGATCACATTCTCTATCCAGTTACAATATCACAGAAAAACTTGTTAGGACTGTCGTTCAGAAACTTTTAGAAGAATTTGAAAACAAAAAACCTGAAGACATAAGACTGATAGGAGTCAAAATATCAAATTTAAGAAAAATAGATAATAATCAAAAAACTTTAACACAATTTTTTTAATACCATTATGTAAGTTTAAAGAAAGGAAAAATCATGTCGACTGAAATTCCTGACTGGTTTGTTTTAAAAGATCCTGGAGACATATCTTTAGATGTTGAAAGTTGGAATAGGTATGCTAATACACGCTTAGACCGCCTTATTTCTGAAGATCTATGGATAATAACTCAACCTTCATGGATGTCTGAAGATGAATGGTTTCAGTCGAAAGTAGAGGAATTTGGAGGACATACTTCACTTAAACTTGCAGTTTCCCAAGATTCAAGATTAACATCCTGGTTGATAGAGGTAGAGGGGGATCTATTTGAATTTCGTTTTATCAGTAGTCCAAGTTTTGAACAAAAAATAAGTGTGTTAAAAGAACTTTATTCTCAAGAAAATGTTAAGTTAATCAGTGAAATTAATAGAATGTTTAGTATAGATATTTTTAGAAGATTCAATATTGCGGAAGTTGATACAAGATCTGTAAAATACGCTAAAAGCAAATATGGAACTAGCGCTACTGACCTTAACAGAAAAGTAGCTATTCATTACACAAAAATCCCCTCAATTGTATCAGCAAAAAGAGTACTTCTCTTCAAAGGATGGGGTATTGTCACACTTGCGGACATACGCCTTGCTGTTAAAAGAGAGTTTGAGAAACAGCTGAGAGAAGTTATTGAGAGATCCAAAGAACTTGTTGAACAAGATGAAGGATTAAAAAATGCCATTAAACCTATATTTGACAGAGTAGCAGAAATTGCAAGATCCACAAGATTATCAAAAGATTTCCTAAGTTTAGGTTTAGATGAGGGAGTTGAAATCCTTTCTAAACCTGAATTATTTCCACCATGTATTCAGGAACTAATTGGAATTCTTAAATCAGAAGGTCATTTGGCTCACTTAGAAAATTGGCAGTTAGGAACTTTCTTAAAAAGAGCTGGCATGGCTGTTGAAGAACAACAGAGATTTTGGTATGAAAGCTCAATAGACAATATTGGAATTTCTTTTGAGGAATTTAAACAGAAGGTAAACTATCAGATTCTACATATTTATGGGAAAGTTGGTCGTGAAGTCGATTACAACCCTCCAAGTTGTAAAACTTGTATCAACAATTATTATTGTTACTGGGCACATAAAGAAAGTGCAAAAATTATAGAAGATATAAAAACCCGTTTTGAAGACAGAAAGGGAGAAGTTGTTGAAACGGCAATAGAAGATATTTCTAAATTATTAAATGGACAACAGTATCAAAGAGCATGTGCGAGATATTTCACTTTATTAACAGGTTGGACTGTTCGAGGAAATCACATTAATCAGATGATAAGTTTCACCAGACAAGCCTACAAGAGATTCTATGCAAAGAAAGAGGAAGAAAAAGAAGTAAAGGAGAGTAATGAAGATGAGTGAGGGAGTTACATCAGAATTACTGTCTGAATATTATGAAAAGAAATTTCCTATAGAGAGTTTCATGTCTTATCTAGGATTGCCTGATTTTCAAAATAGAGAATTTGGCTTTGTTATTAATGAAAGATTTACGAGAAACATATCTTTTGAAAATACAAAGAAATTAAGAGAGTTTATGGTTTCTAATTCGGTTCAACATGCTTATGTAGGTTCAGTTTATGGAAAACCACCTTCTAGAGATAATAGAATACATTCTATCAAGTGGAAATACAGAGAATTTATTTTTGACATTGATATCAATGAATATGATTTAGTAAGATCATGTGATTGCGGTAAATATGATTATTGTAAAATCTGCTGGCCTTTAGTTCAAGATGCAGTTATATTTATTGAAGAAACTATGAAAGAAGATTTTGGTTTTAAGGAGATGAAATGGTTTTTTTCAGGTAGAAGAGGAGTACATGGATGGGTAGTGGATAAAGAATCAAAGTTTCTAAACAATGAACAAAGAGTTTCAATTTTGAACTATTTGACCTTCATACATGACGAAACTAGATCACAATCTATAGAAGAAATTCCTAATGAAGCAAAACCTCTCAGAAACAGAATTTTTTCTCTTTTAGTAAAACCTTACATTGAGCACTCCTTTCTTGTGGATTTGGATAATCCAATTTTACAATGTCAAAGCTGTAAGTCAAAATTTAGAGCTTACGAATTAATAGAAGAAGTAACAGGAAGAAAAACAGAAAGTCTAAGATTTAGTACACTAGATAAAAGAATTCAAAATAGTAATATCAAATGCAAATACTGTTCTGGTGAACTAGAAAATATAACAAAATTAGAAATTGAAGATTTTGGTTTAACAGAACTTAAGGCTAGAAAAATAATAACCCAAGTTAAGGAAACTACTTCTTTTGATCATAATCAGTATAACATTATAATGCCAAATGATTGGAAAGTAAGAAGGAAAATGTCAAATGACATAATCTTGAATAGATACCCTAGAATTGATAGAGTTGTATCTACAGACATTAAAAGAGTAAGTAGAATACCTTATTCAATTCATGGGAATACTGGAAAAATAGTTATTGAAATAAAGGATATAGATAGTTTTTACCCTGATTCTACACCAAATATTTGGGAAGCTTTAATGTGAAAGAAGAAGATTTCTAATTAGAAATCTGCATGTAAATGTGGTAATTTTTGTGGGAAGAGTTTCTTTATTTTTAGTTTATTTTCTTCTGATAAATCACCCCATTTTTTGAAAGGAAAGTCATCCAAATTATAACATCCAAAGATTATGGCAGATAATCCTTGTATAGTTAACTCACAATCATAATGCTCAATTTCATTTACATTCAGAATACCATCTTTGTTTTCAAACAAGTATGTTTTGTTATTCCACTCACATTGCTCATCTTTGATTTTCATTGAAATGGATCCTTCACCAACATGGATGCCAGAAATTTGGTCTACAATTACAACTCGACCCATAGGGGAAGGCACCCATTCTCTGCTGACTATTTTTCCCTTAGAACCCCAAAATGTATCATTAAACCATATTTCAGGAAAATCTCCAGGAAGAATGGGGAGATGAATTTCATTAACTTGATCGGCATGGTGAGCTAACCATTGCAGTAACAAATATTTGCCTTGAGAATTATCAAAGTAAAAATGTCTAATTTTAATTTCCTTCCAAAATCCAGTGATTTTATAGGTCATGATTCCTATAACTTCCCCATTATTCTTTTTTGCAATAGCAAGCCAGTAAGTAGCTTCATCTTTCATCCTAGCTTGTTCAGTATCATGTTTTATTCCCATTCCATGGGTTTTAAGCTGAAACTTCTTAATGTAATCAAGATATATATCAATTCCATCTTTGATGTTGATTCTTTCTACAGTGCCGTCTAGTTCCTCTTTGATAATAGGAACCAAAGATTGAGGGGAAAAAACAGCTGTTCTTAATTGAGGAAAACTGACATATCCTAATCTTTCATAAAACTCCTCTTTGAAAGGATATAAGGTAGAAAATACTTGTTCTTTTTCTTTCATCTGTTTGAATGAAAGATCCATTAACTTCTTTGCGTATCCCTTTCTTCTAGCTTCAGGATCTGTAACGACCTCTGCAACTCCACACATTTTTTTAATTGTTCCTCGAACATTTTGCAGGATAGGTTTGAGCATTAATCCCGAAACTGGCTTATCATCCTCATAAATTGCGTAACACAAATCCTCTTTGAAGTAGTGTTTGTTCTTAAGTAATCTTTCAATGTCCCCAGGGGTTGAAAAAAAAGCATAGAAAACCATTTCGAGCAACGGATCTATTTCATTCCCCGATACTTCCTTAATTTCGACATCTTTCATAATAGAAGGCTGGAAAATGCGCTTAAAAGAGTTTTGTAGTCAATATGTCCATTATAGAAAATTTTCCTATTGATACAAAATTTTATTATATTTGGGTTGGTTTTGGCATTTAGAGTAATAATGTCCATATCAAAAGATCAACTCAAAGAGAGATTCACGAAAAAGAATTATGAAGTTAACCTATTCAAGGAAAAAGGATTTATCAGAAAGGAATGCCCTCACTGTAAGCACCATTTCTGGACATTAATTCCAGACCAAGAAAACTGTGGAGATACCAGATGTTCTGGAGGATATAAGTTCATTGACAAAAAAGGAAAGAACATGGACTTTGATCAAACAATTAAAAGTTTGACAGATTTCTTTGTAAAAAATGGACATACCGCAATAAAGGATTATCCAGTTGTATCAAGATGGAGAGCTGATATGGACTTTACAATAGCCTCTATAGCTGATTTTCAACCCTGGGTTCTAGAAGGGGTTGTTGATCCTCCGGCTAATCCTCTAGTTGTACCCCAAATGTGTATTAGAACAGGTGGAGAATTCTCAGATATAGATAATATTGGAAAAACAGCCAGACATTTAACTAGTTTCGTTATGTTTGGACAACATTCTTTCAATTCTAAAACACTAACTGATGGATATTGGATGGATAGATGCTTAGATCTGAACTTTCAATATCTAACTGGAGAATTAGGACTTAAACCTGAAGAAATATCTTATGTAGAAGACATTTGGGCAGGTGGAGGAAACTTTGGGCCTAACTTGGAAGCTATGGCTTATGGAATTGAAGTTGTGAATAATGTATTTATTGCTTATGGATTCGATAATGGAAAAGTAAAGAATCTTGATATGCAAGTAATAGATGTAGGTTGGGGTTTAGATAGGGTATCGTGGTTCTCCCAAGGAACACCATCGATATATGAAGCAATATTTCCAAAGGCTATCAACTATTTACAAAAAGAAAATGATTACAAACCAGACCATAAAATGCTAGTCGAATACAATATATTTGCAGGTCTTTTAGCAGTGGAAGAAGTCAAAGATTTGAGAGATGAAAGAAGACAAATGGCTAAGAAACTGGGGATGACCTATGATGAAATGCTAAAGGTTCTTGGACCACAAGAAGCAATGTATGCAATTGCAGACCATGCAAGAACACTATCTATGACTATTGCTGATGGAGCAATTCCATCAAATGTAGGTGGTGGATACAACCTAAGAGTTCTTTTGCGAAGAATAGAAGCTCTCAGAGGTTTATATGGATTACAATTCTCAATTGAGAAACTATTTGATCTTCAAATTGATCAACTATCTGTCTCTTATCCTAGAGTAAAGGACCATAGAGAGGACATACTCAAGATAGTTGATATAGAACTTAAACGATATGAAGAAACTAAGAAATCAGGGAAAAGAATTGTTAATCAAC
>JAGLOH010000145.1 GCA_023139025.1 Candidatus Heimdallarchaeota archaeon
ATCACCTTACATCTCCAAAGGTATATTCAAACCTCACAAAATGATGGGAACAGCTCCAGGATTTGTACCAGAAACACTTGACGAGGATATAATTGATGAGATATTTCTTGTTAAACAAGCTGATGCTTTTGAGATGTGTAGAAAAATGGCATTAATAGAAGGTATTCTAGTTGGAATAAGCTCAGGAGCAGTATGTGAGGCAGCAAAACAAATTTCGAAAAGAGTAGAGAATAAGAAAAAGAAAATTGTTGTTGTTTTAGCTGATACAGGACAAAGATATCTCAGTGTAGAAGAATTATTTGAATAAAGAAATATGGTGGGGTGGGGCGGATTCGAACCGCCGACTTCCTCCACGTCAAGGAGGTATCATAGCCAGGCTAGATCACTGCCCCTTTTATCGATAGATTTTTCTTCGTTCTCTTCTTTCTAGTTTTCTTTAAATATTTTTTGTTACAAATCTTTGTTTAACCAATATTTGTTGTTTCTTTCTTTTTGGCTAATTAAAATCTTCTTTTTTTTCATTCTAATTATTAATTTGGTTTCTTCAAATTTGCTTGTTTTCTTTAATATTTTCTCCTTAAGATACCATTTTGTCAAACTTTCGTTTTTTTCCGACTCAAAATCATATTCCAATCCTTGTTTCTTTTTTCAATATCACTAGGTAACATTTATAAAAACTTCAACAGACAATCTATCAAAGGAATAGTGTTAAACTATTCTGTTCACTCGAGTGATTTATTATGGATAAAAGTGTAGCAATGTCTTTAAAAATCGTTGGTTTTCTCCTTATTCTTACTTCTGCCTGGATACCTATATATACAATTACTTTTGATTCAACAACGACTGAACCTGAACCGATTATTTTTATTGGTTCTCAGAACATTGCAGGAGTCCTTCATAATGTATATTATGAAAATAATCTAGCATTTGTTGTAGATTCAGATACAGGGCTAAATATTGTAAATGTAACTGATGCAACAACACCAGAGATTATTGGGACATACAATATTGCAAATGGGGCCAATGGTATATTCGTGAAGGATAACTATGCTTACATTGCAGATACAGTTACAGGATTACAGATTGTTAATATTACTGACCCTACCACACCAACACAAGTTGGTACATATAGTATTACAGGTGGAGCCAATGATGTATTTGTATCAGGTAATTATACCTATATTGTAGATTCAACAATAGGGTTTCAAATACTAAATATTAGTGATCCAACAACGCCAATACAAGAGGGTTTTTTTAGTATTTCAGGAGAAGTAAACAGTTTAATTGTAAAAGATGAACTCGCATATATTGTAGATTCAATAACTGGTTTACGTATTCTAAATATTACTGACGCAACTTTACCAAGCTTGGTTGCAACCTTTGATGTAAACGAACCAGTATATGACATAGCTGTTTTAGGAAATTATGCTTACATTGTTGGTGCAAATATCGGCATACAAGTAGTAAATATAACTAATCCTCAAACTCCAGTTCTCACTAGTTCTTATCATATTGAAGGAAATGTCAATGGAATATATATTGAAAATGAACATGCATATATTGTTGATTCGACTGTTGGAATACAGATTGTTTCAATTATAAATCCAGAAGAACCAACTCTTGTAGGCTCGCAAGAGATTACAGGAGAGATAAATGGAATATTCGTAAAAGACGGATATGCATATGTTGTAGGAGTAGGTTTAGAGATTTTTAGAGTAAGACCCAGGTCTCATTATGATTCAGCAGGTATACTAGCACGAATCTTCGGTTTCAAAATCGATTATAAAATGTTAACCTACAGTAGTGCAAACAACCTCGCTCAAGAACGATTCCTGGAAGCAGAAATACCTAGTAGTGTTGTTATTCTTGCTGCGGCTCTGTGGTTTATACTAATCTTTGCCTTAGTTGCAGTTGTTTTGGGTCAGGTTTTCCAAAGTGGTGGTTTTAAATCGAGAGGTACTTTTGCAGATATTGCTGCAGGTATTCTTTTACTTATGGCCTTGGTAATTGCTATTCTCTCAATGAACCGAACAATGGCTATAGCAGCAGAAAGATACCAAGCTTTAGTAACGGGACAAACTGCAGCCTCAACGGTGCCTGTTACGTTTAACCCGAATGATTCAACACCATCTTACTTTGACATTGGTTTAACAGGTTCAGTTGGACCAGGATTCTACATATTCACTATTGGAATATTAATGATGGTAACTGGTATTTTTCTACCAGTCAATTGGCAACAAACAACCAGCTCCAAGATGTCAAGGAGAATTGGTGATACTGGTGTTCTTAGATGGATCAAGAATATAGCATCATTAAGATTAACTACTTACGTTACTCGCAGATTATTAACTCTTATTCCTCTCTTCATTGCAATATGTGTGATGACGTTTGTAATGGTAAACGGAATGGGTGATCCAGTAGCCTTGTTACTACTTGGAAAACAAAGAGTAACGGAACAAGATAGGATAAATCTTACTAAAAAACTTGGTTTAGATCAGCCTATTTATGTTCAATTCGTGTCTTGGTTCTACAACCTCATACGTGGTGACATGGGTATAAGTTTCCAATCAGGTCAATCAATTAATAATTTGATTGGTGGATTAATTTGGGAAACTCTAAAGCTTCAGTTAGCATCATTTGCACTAGCTTTGATTATTTCGATACCTTTGGGTGTTTTAGCAGCAAAGAATCAAAACACATGGATTGATTCAGCCGCTAGTTCTTTCGCACTCTTAGGTCTCTCAATGCCAATTTTTGTGTTTGGTTTATTATTAATATATATATTCAGCGGATATGGTTTAGGATGGTTCCCAGCTGCAAAAGCTCATCGAATACCTACGCCGACGCCTGTATTCAGTTCTACGAACTGGCAATTATTTTGGTCAGGGCAGTGGGGCGGTGTTGGTGGATTTTGGAATAATGTAGGTGTAAGATTAGGGGATTCACTCCTTCATATGGCTTTACCAACTATAACTTTGACATTTGCTTTCTTAGCCCTATATACTAGATTAGTTAGGTCAACAATGCTTGAAGTTCTTAGACAAGATTATGTCTTATCAGCAAGAGCAAATGGATTATCTGAAAGAACCATTACATGGAAACATGCATTCAGAAATGTTTTGATTCCTGTAGTAACCTTTGTTGGGTTGTTTATGGCTACTGCTTTAGCTGGAGCCCCAATCACTGAAACGCTCTTCACATGGCCTGGTTTAGGATTCAAATATGTAGGTGCGGTGCTACTTTTGGACTTCCCGATGGTCTTAGGTACGACGGCGGTTCTAACGTTACTTATCTTACTAGGTAACTTGATAACAGATGTTGCTTACGTTGCGGTAGATCCGCGTATAGAACTATGATAAACAGGTGATATGAGTTGCAAAAAGCTAAGAGAACACTAAAAGGGTCTTTTTCTAAAAGACTTGATAATTACTTAGTGGAAAAAAGATTACCAAGATCTATGTCTTGGGCAGGGGCACTTGCTGTGCTCTGGCAACACTACTACCTTAACTACATCATACAATTCTTAGGGATTTTCTTAATATTTGGAGTTGGATTACCATATGGTCTTAAAGCATTTGGAGTTACCATGAGTGTAGATAATGTTCGAATAGGACCAATTGGATCTCCATACGCATATTTCATCTATATAGGAATCGTAGCATTAGTATGGGTTGGTATAAAAGTAGGTTGGAGATATTACAGGAAGGTAACTGGTAAGAAAGAGATGATTATTGCAAAAGATGGAACTCTTCGAGAAAGAAGTCCTTCTCAATGGTCACTTGTTTGGAGAAGATATAGGAAAAACAAAGTTGCAGTCTTATCAGCTACTCTCGTAGTTGGAATCACACTTTTGGCAATTATTTATCCAATCTTGATGCCTTTTAGCCCTGTAGGAACTACCCCCCTGTTTGATGCATGGAATGGCGGTGGCTCTTTAGCTAATCCGAATCTAAAGTATCCTGGGGGAACAGATATTCTTGGAAGAGATGAATTCTCAAGGTTACTTGCTGGTAGTGAAGTTTCCTTAACTGTAGGATTATTTTCAACTGTCATGTCGGTTTTAATAGGAGTAACATTAGGTGCCCTAGCTGGATACTATAGAGGATGGACTGAGGAAGTTATTATGAGAATTACAGACATGTTTCTTGCTTTACCATTTCTTGTAATAGCAATTCTAGCAGTTTCATTCATCAGAAGAGGAAGATTAGTATTCTTAAGACGGATACCACAATCAGTAGTTATTATTATCGTACTAGGAATATTTGGTTGGGCAGGATTATGTAGGTTAGTCACGGCTAACACTAAGCAGATATACAACTTAGATTATGTAAATGCTGCAAGAGTATTAGGAGCAAGTAATCGGAGAATCATTTTAGTCCATATACTACCTAACATTTTAGCCCCTATCATTGTTATTGCTACAATATCCATTGCTGGGGGAATCCTCTCAGAAGCAGGATTGACCTTTTTAGGTTTAGGGAGTCCGACGACGATTTCCTGGGGACAGATGGTTAATGAAGCACAAACGGTTCTGAAAACGAACCCAGAATTAGCGCTTCTACCAGGATTCGCAATATTCTTTGTAGTACTGGCATTTAACTTGCTAGGAGACGCATTAAGAGATGCGCTAGATCCAAGGTTAAGAGAGTGATACTATGGCACAAGATAAAAAAATACTAGACTTACGAAATGTTTACACCTATTTTTACACTGAATCGGGTGTCGTTGAAGCCTTAGATGGTGTTTCCTTCGATGTTAATTATGGTGAACCTGTTGGTATTGTTGGTGAATCAGGCTGTGGTAAAACAGTCACTGCCCACTCCACTTTACGTATCTTACCCAAGAATGGTAAAACTGTTGCTGGGGAAATAATCTACAAGGGTGTTAACCTTCTTGATTTACCTGACCTTCAAATGAGAAGGATACGTGGTAAAGAAATAGCTATGATTTTCCAAGATCCTATGACAAGCTTGAATCCAATCTTCAAAGTATCTGATCAGATGACTGAAGTCATTGCTTTGCATAGAAAATGTAATAAGAAAGAAGCTCTAGAGATTGCCATTGAAACCCTAGATCAAGTAGGGATTTCTGAAGCTGAAAAACGTATTACTGATTATCCTCACCAATTCAGTGGAGGAATGCGTCAGAGAATCCTTATAGCCAGAGCACTTGCTCTTCAACCCAGCCTTTTGATTGCTGACGAACCTACAACTGCTTTAGATGTTACAATTCAAGCACAGGTTCTTGAAATCATCAAAGAAATGCAGAAAAAGCTAGGGTTAGCTATGATGCTCATTACTCACAATCTTGGAGTTGTTGCGGAGACTACAAAACGAGTTCACATTTTCTATGGTGGTCGTGTTGTTGAATCTGGACCAACAGAAGATATATTCATTGACCCCAAACATCCATACACATATGCACTCTTTGAGAGTATTCCATCTCTAGAAAAAGACAAGACACGTCTTGAAACAATTCCTGGTAATGTACCAAGATTGATTAATCCCCCAAAGGGATGTCGTTTCCATCCAAGATGTAAATATGCAACTGAAATTTGTTCTCGTGTTCGACCTCCTGAATTTAAGTTCGGCAGGGGTCGTCGTGTTGCTTGTCATCATTTCGAGGAACTAGATTTGCATATAGATATGGAAGCTATACGTGAGAGTAGAAAAGCTATAAAGGAGGAAGCATAAATGACTTCACTTGAAGAATATGAAACAATTGATCTCTTCTCCAATTGGGACCAAAAAACACAATCTATATTAACACTTGATAACCTAAAGAAATGGTTTCCTGTAAGTCAACAGTCAATCCTTTTCTCTCGAGTGGTTGCAAATATTAAGGCTGTTGATGGAGTAAACCTATTTCTTAACAAGGGTGAAACTCTGGGTCTAGTCTGGGTTAATACCAGATGCATTTGAAAAAGCTTTCCAGATTGGATTATCAGCTGATTCTTGTAGTTTTCATCATGCTTCAATAGGGATATTTGCACAAAATATTCTTCCAAAAGCAAAAATAA
>JAGLOH010000146.1 GCA_023139025.1 Candidatus Heimdallarchaeota archaeon
TTTTTCAAATTCCTTTCTCTCCATTTTACGGAATTCTGCTACATGATCTAGAAATACATCATAGATTTCGTTTATCCCTTTGAAAACTATATTTCTTTCTTCTTCTGAAAAAGGTTTTTCTGGACTATATATTCCAGCTCTTTCTCCTCTACGTAGAAAAACTCTGTTAATCCCTTGTTTTTTAAGACTTTCTTGAGTTACGAATTTTAAGTTAATTACACCAATGGAACCTGTTAATGTCATAGGCTGAGATACAACCCAGCTTGAAGAAGTCGCAATATAATATCCTCCTGACGCAGCTACATCACTGAAGTATGTTACAACTGGTTTCTTCTTAACTAGTTCTTTTATTGCTGATCTCATTGCTTCAGAAGCAACAGCAGAACCTCCACCAGAATTGACATGAAAAACAACAGCTTTGACATTTTTATCTCGCTTTGCTTTTCTAAGAAGATGTACAATAGTTTGATCTCCTGCTTGGTCATCACCAAAAATAGGGATGGGTAGCTTAATTGGAGGTTTCTTACTTCTACCATCTATTATTGAACCTTCAACAGATATAACTGCTATTGTGTTCTTAGCTGGCTTTGGTTTAGGGATTTTAAGCTTCTTTAGGGATTTTTCCCAAGTTGTTAATACTAGTTTCTTCCTTTTAGAATATTCTTTTTTTACATATTCAATTAAATCTTCTTCACCAATTATTGTGTGAACCAATCCTTTTACCAAAGAATCTTTGGCTGTGTAAGGAGCATTATTCACTAACTCAATAATCTCTTTTTCTGATTTATCTAGAGCCAAACTAACATCTGAAACAAAAGTGTCAAAAGCAGAATCAATGATAGCTTGATATTGCTCCCTATCTTCTTTGGAAATGCTACTCTTTGAGAACATATCCCCTGCAGATTTGTAAGGAGAAATTTGAACAACATCAGCAGATAGGTCTCTTTTTGCCAAAGCATCTTTCATAAGCAAACGAGATAACTGAAGACCTATTATGTTAAGATTTCCAGCTTGTTGAAGACAAATTTCATCAGCTGCAGTTGCTACATAAAATTTAAAGAAATCATATCCGTGAGCATAGACTATAACTTTTTTTCCAGTTTTTCTAAAATCTATAATAAGATCTCTAAGTGATTGTGTTTTAGCTAGTCCTTCAGGTTGTTTTCTTAAGTGAATAATTATTCCTTTAAATTTAGGTAACTTGCTTAAACGATTAAAATATTCTCCAAGAAAAGCAAGAGAAAGAATTTTGGAAGGGAATAATCTTTTTTGGAAGAAATTCTTACGAGGTTCAGGTCTTTCATTTAGTGGTATATCTAAATCAAGATAAATCCATCGAAGTTTTTTTGATTTAATTCCTCTACGTAGGTTTCTAATCGTCCTTATAAAGGATTTAAAAGCTCTATCAATTATCATTCTAATCATTTAGAAAAAAGAATTAATGTTTATATTGATTTCTGTGTTAAAGACAAAAAATTGAAGGTATATCAAAATTAGCTTCCTCATTAATAAATATGAAGCTTTTGTGATTTGTTATTTAAAGGAATAAGATGGTTGACAACAAGGTCATTTAGACATTAATTTCAGATCGGTCTAGAACAGTAGCAATAGTTGCTTGGGTTATCTTCTTAATGAACTCAAAATCGAGTTTGTCAATAGTATCTGCTTCAGTGTGGTAATACGGATAACGAAAATTTGCTGTATCTGTAATCAGTAAAGCGGGAATATTTTCTCTCCAGAAAGGTGCATGATCTGATCGAAGTGTATCCGATAACCATTTAGCAATCTTCTCGAATCTAAGGGGAATTCTAGCCCATAAATATGGAAGCTTAATATCATCGAGCTTACATTTCTTGCAGAATAATTTTCCTAGTTCCTTTGAGTTCTTATCACTAACAACTGAAATGAAATCACCAATTATTTTGCGAGCTTTTACCTTGTAAGTAGGAAACAAAATTGGATGCATTAATGGAGGTAGAAATTGAGAGTTTTTTCTTTTACTTGTATAACCAATTGTTTCTAGATTAATTACACCTATGATTTTCTTATCATCTTCAATAGCTTTCTTAACCCAATAATCACTCCCTACTAGTCCAAGTTCTCCAATCCAAGAAGTTCTCGTAATATGTGATCTACTTTCTATAATGTATTCACAATATTTCTTTTCTGAATCAGTTAAATCATCCTTGATTTCATCAAATGATTTTTCCCAAGACTCTAGCATGGGTTTACCTTTAGATAGCTTTATTGATACTTTGGAGAAGAATTTCTTAATCATTTTATGAGAATGATGAGAAGTATAACGATAATCTTTATCAATAATTCCTAACTCTAATCCCCTATCCCTGTACTGTTGAACCAATGTTGGTTGTAATTCTTCTAGAGTGAAACTGATAAAACGAACACTCCCAACATTTTCTTCAGAAGCTAACACTCGTGCTGCTTCCAACATTGCTGCGATTGCTGAACCATTATCATTTGCACCAGGAGCATTTCGTACAGTATCATAATGACTAGTAACAAGAATTTCTGATTTAGATCCATCGCCTATGTATCCTTCTATATTCCTAAAAGTCATATCTGTACCTTCTATTTCGAAGGATTGTTCATTTGTGCTTAAACCATACTTTTGGAATTCTGATTTAATGTAATCTGCAGTTTCATTAAGCTTTTCAGGATTTACAAAAGGATGCTTAATTCCCTCAACTGATAAAACGTGCTGATAAAGTCTTTCGATATCAACTTTTTTTATGGAATCAATCATAATTATCAATTTGCATAAAAGAGTAATATTTATGTTTTCTCTAGAAGTTGACGAGATCAACTGAGTTAGTATGAGAAAATCTTTTCAACTTCATACATTTCAATCATCTTGTTCATTTCTGTGTCAGTTGGACGCTTCTCAAATCGTTTTGCAGCATCTAGTATTTTTGGAAGAATCTTCATATCACCAGCTGTGATAAGAAAACTATCTGCTAAATCATATGCCCAATGTACTGCTTTATCTATAGCTTCTTGAGTCTCTAATGGTTCATAGAAATAAGTATTATAATTCCTTGGTTGATCTTCCCATGGTCTTCTAGCAACAGATTTGATTGTTTGAATAGCTATGTTTCTCTCTCTGCATAACTTTGTTAATTCATTGAAGTTTGTTGAATATCTAGAATTTTGCATCTGCAAGTAATTATAGGGTAATAAAACCGAATCAAAATCAAAACGCTCCAAGCTTTGTAAATGCACTTTAGGTACTTTACTACCATGACCAGTTACACCAAGAAAACGTACAAAACCTTGATCACGGGCTTCAATAAAAGCTTCCAAAGTACCTCCTGGACTCATTGCTTTTTCCCACCCAACAGGATTAGTTAATCCATGCATCTGCCAAAGATCTATTGTGTCAACTCTTAATCGACTCAAGGAATTTTGAAGATCTTTCCAAGCTCCATCATATTGACGACTTCTAGTCTTAGTAGCAAGGAAGAAATTATCTCGATGTTTTTCCATCCATGGACCAATACGCTCTTCAGATTTACCGTACATTGGAGCTGTATCAATATGGTTAATGCCATACTCGAGTAACATTTTCAAAACAGCATCTGTTTCCTCTTGTGTTGCATTGCTCAATGCATAAGCACCAAAAATTATTCTACTGCTAGCATGGTTAGTGCAACCAAACATGTTTTTTGGAATCATAAATTACTTTCTCTTCTATAGACTGATTGTTTAATATTCTTAAGTATTAGTGCATATTTTATAATTCCGAAATAATAAAATAGTCAAGCGTGCTGTATTATACTGAATAATTAAAGGAAAAAAAGTAAGAAGTATTGAGATAAATAAAATCTATACATGATAGATTTCTTGAATCAATAAAGATCTTTGATAGTTGTTACCAGGATCATAGATATAGAATGAATTTGTTCCTATACCATCAAATGTAGATCTCCAGTTAACTGAAATATTATATGTTCCAGCTGCTAAAATTCCTGTATCTAAATTGATGGTTATATCAAATGTTATAACTCTATAGGCTCCATGGGCTGGTCCATCATCATGGAATGCATGAAGAATAGCTTTATTTCCAACCCCCTCAACTACTAAATCTATTATATATTCAGATTTTTCTCTCCATGCAGAGTTAAGAGACATAACACCTACTGCCAAGAACAGAATATTCAAACTTGAACTCCCTTGAGTTTCTATTAACCAGGTAGTATTATCCATCATCTTAGATGTCAATTCATTATCAATGATTCTAGCTTCTGTTTCAAAAAGGATATACTCCGATTGAAGTAGTACTACATCTGCATCATTGCTGATGCTTTGATAGAGAACTGGCATTAAGAAATAAGTTGCTGGAGCTAAAATTAAAATTGATACAAGTACACTTCCAATAAAAACTTTCGCTGACATGATTGTAACCTTTCATCTATTGATGTTAAACATCTAAAGAAATAGGTAGTTACATTCTTAATAAATATTCTTCAAAAATTAGCTAAGAGTATTCTTTTCTGGCAAACCTATATATATAACTTCATGACACTCAAGGGTTGTAATGAATGATTTTGTGGCTAAAAAGGTTAAAAACACTAAACAATACCTTGTCTTTGTTGACAAATATTTTTCAAATTTATTCAAAAAATATTTCAAAAGAAATAGTTCTATAAAAACTGTTTTTAATAACAAAAAGGAATTTGTAAGTTTCTTAAATGAATCTGAAGTAACAAATCTAGCGAAGGAATTAAGTGAAAAAAGAAAGTTATTTAGAAAACTTGTAAAGGGGAGGACTACTCTTTTTGATATTTATCGTTGGGGTGCTATTAGCATTAGTGATTGTAAAGGATTATACAGCTTGATAAGGAAGTTTAAACCTGAAGTTCTAGTGGAAACTGGTGTTTGTAATGGAATTAGCACTGCATTCATTTTACTTGCTTTGCACAAAAACAAAAAAGGCAAACTATATTCTATAGATTTTCCGGAAATAGATGGTGAAATTTATGAAGAAGATTGTTTTGGGGAAAAAAAAGGAGGAGCAATGATTCCTAGAGGTAAGAGACCTGGTTGGGTAATTCCTAAGCATTTATGTGATAGATGGACATTAATTGTGGGGAAGAGTCAGGACGAATTACCACCCTTGATATTGGAATTAAAAGAAATAGATTTTTTCATACATGATAGTGCACATACTTATGATTGTATGATGTTTGAATATGAAGAAACTTATGCTGCTTTGAGAAGTAAAGGAATTCTTGTTTCTGATGATATAGTTTGGAATAACTCGTTTGATGATTTCTGTAAAAAAACAAATAAAAAACCAATTTACATTGGTCCTAATGTAGGTTTTATTATTAAATAATCATCAACTCTTTTATTATTAAGTTTCTTAAATAAATTGCAGAAAATGTAGTTTCTATCAGAAAAACTTAAACACTATAAAGGTTAAAGTTCCCTCTATGTTCAAGCTTCAAGAATATGAACCTCCATTAAGAATACAAATTACTATTAAGAATTTATTTATTTTCATGGCTTATTTCTTGACTTTGACTTTCTTCTTAGCTATAGCCTATTATCCTGAAAAATATCAGTTCTTTAGCGAACATATCAGTAATCTTGGAAGAATAGAGAGTGTTTTGGGTTCCTCTAATACAACATCAATGATAGTCATAATGGTTGGTTTTAGTCTTTGTGCAGCACTTTTTCTAACTGTTGCTATACTATATTTTCTTAATAGAAATCTGTACATGTGGCATGTAAAGGGAGTACTGTCACTCATAACTACTTTCGGGATTGCATGTGATGCTATTCCTTCAGATCATCCTAAGCTTAAAGTCCTTCATATAATCGGAGCATCTTCATTCATTGGCGGTTTTGCAGCTTTCAATGCTTTTGTTCAGATATCTAGTTTAGTAAAGAAGAAGAAAGACAAACAGAAAGAAATTAGCAAAGTAGATACTATTTGGGATATATTCTTTTCAACACTTGTGATAGTCTTACTTATTGGATATTTCGTTTT
>JAGLOH010000147.1 GCA_023139025.1 Candidatus Heimdallarchaeota archaeon
CTGCAGTAATAACCTATTTTGTTTTGGTTTTTTTAGAAGGAAAGGAATTCGATATAATCGTCGATCTCTTATTTGGAACTCCTTTAGATAAATTCGTCAACCTTCATGCCTTAATTTTGATTTTAGGTATGATGTTTATAGTACAGATATCCGATGAAGCTGGTCTTTTCCAGTTCTTAGGAGTCTTAGCAATAAAAATATCCAAAGGAAAACCGATTGCTCTGATGGCAATATTGGCTACTGTATCTGTAATATTCTCAGCACTTATCAACAACATACTCACAGTAATGATACTCATTCCACTAACGATTACAATATCGCGTATGCTGAATATAGATCCTACACCGTACATCATCACTGAAGCTATAATGGTCAACATTGGAGGAACATTCTTTTCAATTTCATCGATTCCAAATATTTTAATTGTAACAGCTTCAGGTATCAGCTTCAATCAATTCTTCATCAATGTTGGATTATTCTCATTATTCATGGCAGTAGTCACAATTGGATTCTTCATTTTTCTATATAGACAAGAACTTCGAGAACCTAGAAAAAGGATGGTAGACACATTAGAAGAATTCAATGTCTGGAACTTTGTCCCTAATAGAAGACTTCTCTATGCATCCATGAGCTCATTAGTAATCCTAGTAGTGTTATTGGTGAGTGTAAATTCAGATAAGCTAACGCCTGATATAATAGCATTATCCATAGCAATGATTCTTACGATTTTCAGTACATTTAATGGATTGAAACCTAAGGAAATAATGAAGAAAATCGATATAGAATTGATATTGTACTTATTAGGTATCTTTGTTATTGCTGGTGGTTTAGAAGTAGTTGGAATCATTGATATTATTGGAAATGCTTTAAGCGGTTTAGGAAGCAGTAATCCTGTATTTCAGTTTCTTCTGATAATTTGGATTGGAGCATTTCTAAGTGCACTCATTGATAACATCCCTATAACAAAAGTATTGTTACCGGTGGTTACTCAGATGTCTTCTGGAAGTAATTACTACTACTATGCGCTCGCTTTTGGAGCCAACTGGGGGGACAATTTAACACCTTTAGGAGACAATGTTCTAGTTTTTAATCTTGCAGAACAACACGATCGTCCGATCAAAATCAAAACATTTTGGAAATTAGGTTTTGCTACTACAATCATTCAATTGATTCTTGTTTCTATCTACTTCACCTTCTTCTCCAAACAAACATATCTTATAGGTTTAATTCCTTTAATCTTCATAATTGCATCACTTGGAATAGTTTTTATATTTTCAAAGTATGGTAATGACAAGACAAAATCATACTTGAATAAATGGGTAAACAAATTCAGATCATTAATAATTTCATAATGGGATAAACATGGTAATAAAAACATTAGAAAGGATAAAAAGAGCACTTCCAGAAGTTGAACATATCGTTATGTTCTATAATGATGGTACTGTCTATCAAACAACTTTTGAACAATTTGAGGAGTCAGTAAACATCCCTAAAGTTGGTGAAGAGTTTGCTAATATTCTTTTAACTTTAAAAAAGCTGTATGATTTATCGAATTATAAATTCAGTCGATATAATCAACTTCTCTTCGACACTGAAGATATCGACGTGTTAATAATCAAAATTGGGGAGAATACTAATTTAGCATTATTCTTCAGAAAATCTATAGAAAAAGGAGAATTGCAAATAGATTCGATTAAAAAATACATCACTAAAATTGGGAAACTGATAGATATAGGGAGAATCGAATTAATTGAAAGTGAAATCCGTTTCAGTGAAAGAGAACTTAAGAAACTCATTGATGATATGGGAGAAAAAATGCTGAAGCAGAGTGATCTGAACATCTTAATTGGAGCTTCCTCTGATGACATCACGGAAATAGAAAAAATCGAAACTGAAATTGAAGAACTAACTGTTGCAATAATGAAATCAGAAATGGATAGAGATTCAAAAGTAGAAGAAATATCTAAAATCGAAGAGAAGATAGATTCTGAAGAAGTGATGCTAGTTCTAGTTAAGAAGGAGCTCAGACTTAAACGAGAAAATGTTAAAGCACTGGATAAAAGGTTTAATGACAAAATCGAGAAGAAAGAACGTCTAGAAAAAGAAGAAGAGGAACAGAGGGATGAAGAAAAATTGACCGAGATTTCTAAGGAAATTGAAGATCTAGAAGAACAGAAAGAAATAGCACAACTTGAAGTAGTTGAAAAGCAAGAAGAACTCAAGAATCTCAAGATTAAATTTGAAGAGGATAATATTAGAAAAAATGAAATTATAGAAGAAAAAGAGAAGAAGAAACTTACAATCCAAGAGTTGTACAAAGACTTAGAAGCTAAAATGAAAAAGGAAAAGGAACTAAAAGAAACCGTTGATATAAAGAAAGATGTTGATAAATTAGCAGAAATTAGCCAAGAAGTGGATAATCTGAAGGACCAAATCGATCAGCTGAAAGTAAACTCTGAAGAAAAAAGCAAGGAAATGGATAATCTCAAATCTCAAATTGATAAGATTAACAAACAAATTGAAAAAATAGAAGAAGATAAGCTAGAGATTAAAGAAGAAATTGCAGAACTAGAAGGACAAGTAGAAGATAATAAACAAAAGATGAGTGAACTAAAAGTACAACTCGATTCAGAAGATGATGAGAAGAAGAGAAAGAAGATTGAAAAAGAGATAGAAAAACTCGAGAAGGATATCGATTATTGTCATAAATGCATGGATGAAGATCTTGAGAAGCTAGACAAGAACAAACAGGAATTAACAGAACTTCTTGAAGATATGGAAAATGAAAAACGATCTCTGATTAGATCTCAAAAGGAATCTGAACTCAAGAATAAACAGCTAAAAATTCTTTACAAGGAACTAGACGCTGAATTGGACATACAAAAATCATTCACTTCAAGCATTGATCATGAAGAAGAACACAAAAAAGCAAGCAAAATCAATAAAGAGATAGAGGACTTGGACAGAGAAATTAAATCCATTAAAGAAGATATTAGTGAAAAAACAAAAGAACTTGAAGAATTAAAAGAGAGGATTGAAGAATCCTAAAACAACCCTATTTCTTATTCTTTTATCCTCACTTTTCTTGAAAACCATCGAGTTCGCAGATTTTCACATCAGAGGGAGTGTAAAAAGTTTCAGATAATCAGCCTATTTTCTTTGTCGTGGGAATTTCCCAAGTAACAATTGATCAATGATCAATATTATGATCATAATGAGGAAAATGTATCATGAATTTCAGATATTTCGTCAATCTAATAATTGGGATAGATACCGTTCCAATTATCGATTTTCAAAAGTGTTAAGCTCATACACTTATATGCCTTACTTCATTAGATTTTCCGACAATAAAAATGATGCATTAAAAGTTATAAATGTTTTAACTCTCAATTATAGGATTAAGAAGAGAGTAGAATATTAAAAAAAGAACGGTTTGCTAAATTACTGATTTGGAGGATAATATTGGACATTGATGAAGGGCATTCTTACTCTTGCAAAAAGCAAAAGTGGTTAAAATGGTCAAGGGATTTAAAAGTAAAATAATAACAGGTTTTTTAGTTTTTACAATATTTTGTATGATTTTTTGGAATTCTTCAACTGAAGCTATGATTTCTGATAATTCAATGAATTATTCAATTGATATTGATTTTAGTAATTTACTTTTCCAGATAGAATGGGTTTATCCTTTAGAATGGTGTTCTGAAACTCCTTGCATAATAGATCTTGACCAAGATGGTGTACAAGAAATCCTGACCACAGGCATTTGTCTCAGCAGCACTGGAGAATTAAAATGGTTAAAATCCACTTTGGCATCTAGTCCTCAATCCTCTTGTGTTGTTGCAGATATTGATAATGACAATTATGTGGAAATAATCTATGCTTTATCAGGACAGATATATGTTATGAATCACGATAGTTCCTATAAGTGGGATTATACTAGATCAGATGATAATTCTCTTTTTACATCACCATGTGTCGCTGATGTTGATGGAGACAAATTAATGGAAATTATCACCAGTACTCATTGGGATGGTCTCTTTTGCATCTCAAATGAGGGAGAACTTCAATGGCAACACACTTTCAGCATAACAGGTAAAACAGGCGAACCTTGTGCAATTGATATAAATTCTGATGGTGTAAGCGAGATTATTGTTACACATGGCAAATCTTTATTCTGCTTCAATGGAGAAGGAGACATCATTTGGGATTACTCCTTTAGTAACTATCTTTCAAGTTGTATTGGTGTTGCTAATTTTGATTACGTTTCAGATACATTAGAAATTGTAGCTACATCAGATTCTAACATCTATTGTATTAGCTCAGTAGGAACTCTTCTATGGAGTCAATCGATTAACTATGGAATTTATGATAATCCAATAATAGCTGATGTAAACTCTGATGGAAGTATGGATATAATTCTATGTTCAGATTCAGGAATGGTTTATCATTTCACAAATTTAGGAATAAGGAAATTTGGATTAAACGTTGAAGAAACACTGACAGGTACTCCTGTTGCAATCGATTTAAACAATGATGGGGCACTAGAAATACTTGTTGTCACAAAGAACAATCAATTAAAAATTATTAATGAATTTGGTTTAGTGTTACTAACCTATAATTTTCATTCAACAATCAGATCATCTGTTCTAGTTGCAGATTTAGATGGTAATAGTAAAATAGAGTTACTAGCAATATGTGAAAATGACTATCTCTACTGTTGGGAAATTTTTGGAATACCTGTTAATGGGATGCAAAGAATATTAGCTTATAATGGTGGACCTGCAAGGACTCGAACAATAGACAGCGATGGAGACTATCTAGATGATACAAGTGAATTAGTTTTGGGGACATCTGCTACATCACCAGATACAGATGGAGACAATATACCTGATGGAATAGAAGTATATGTTCATCACACAAACTGTAAATCTAATGATACAGATGAAGATCAAATAAGTGATTATGATGAAGTAAATAACTACAGAACTAGCCCCACTACAAATGACACAGATTCAGATAAGTTATCAGATTGGGATGAGTTGTTTATTTATAATACCAACCCTAGAAAAGCCGATTCAGATAACGATTACATCAATGATTGGTGGGAAATTAAATACAATCTTAACCCGTTAAGATATGATTCATATGAAGACATAGACAATGATAAACTAACTAATCTAGCCGAATTTGAACACAATACTCATCCAAATTGCTCAGACACTGATTCTGATCTAATTGATGATTACTGGGAAATTTATAATTTTCTTGACCCATTGAATAACGATTCTATGGAAGATCCAGACGCTGATATGCTAACAAATTTTGAAGAATATACATATAAAACCAACCCTCATTCCAACGACACAGATCTGGACACTCTATCAGATTATGATGAAGTGTATATTTATCCAACAAACCCTCTATTGGCAGACAGTGATTTTGATAATCTGTCTGATGCGGAAGAGATTGTAATCTATGGTACAAATCCTGTTTTAGAAGACACTGACCAAGATTTGATCTTAGATTGGTGGGAAGTTCAAAACAATTTAGATCCTCTCGTGAATGATAGTATGGAAGATTTTGATTCTGATGGATTGAACAATTTCGATGAATATGTTTATGGAACCAACCCCCAGTCCAACGACACAGATTCTGATCTCATGGATGATCTTTATGAAATTGAAAACAACTTAAATCCATTTGATGATGATTCACAAAAGGATAAAGATTTGGATGGTTTGACAAACATAGAAGAATATCTGTACAACACAGACCCCTCTAGTGAAGATTCAGATCATGATACTCTAGTTGATGGAGACGAGGTTAAAAAGCATAACACCGACCCTCTTAGCAAAGATTCAGATTCAGATTTGATGACAGATGGATACGAAGTAGATATGGGTTTAAATCCTCTTCTTAATGATTCTTTCTATGATTATGATAATGATACTTTAATTAATCTAGTTGAATATCAACACAA
>JAGLOH010000148.1 GCA_023139025.1 Candidatus Heimdallarchaeota archaeon
CATATTATACAAATTCAATGTAAGCTTCTGTGCCCAAAACAGAAGTGACTGTTTGAACAATGACTTCCTCAGGTATAGGAAGTTTATCCTTAAACTGCTTTCCTATTTCAATTTTGTATTCTTTATCACTGTGAGGTGGAATATATAAAGTTGACAAATTGACAATTGGAACCGGATCTAGTAAGCTTTCAATTAATTTTTTAGGATCGTTTGTTTTTTCAAGAAAGCGAACTTCTTTGTGTGTATTTTGCTTTATTTTGTCCACTATTTCAGGAGAGGATAAAATATCAACATCCTGTTTTCTTGTTATTATCATGACAACATCTGAGAGTTCATATGATGAGTAGAAAGAGATATTTTTCAGATTTTTATTTGATTTAGATGCATTAATTATAATCTTTGAAATTTCAATGTCAATATCCGAGATTTTCCCATCTCTGTAAAGTTGTTTACATTTTCTACACAATGTATTAGTCTGTGCATCGATAACACAAATAGGTAGTTTCACTAGAGAACACCAATTATTGATTTAACTACAGTCAAATATCATTGTTTTAAGACTTGTGAATAATGCGTATTGTTGCGTAAGTTACTAGATTTTAAATAAGAATAGAATCTGAATAAAAAATTAGATTAATCCTCTCTCCATTAGAACTTTAAACTCATCCAAAGTTAATGAGTTACCATCTTTATATTTAACTAAAATTTCTTCAGCTTTGGTATCAAGTTTGTGTTCTCTGGCTCTCCTAACTTCTGACTTTCTAGCTTTTCTTGCAGCTTGAATTTCAGCTCCAAGTTCATTTGATAGTTTCTTAACTTCACCTGTTAGGCCATCAAGCTCTTTTCTTATTCCGCTGATAGCTGAACTTAAAGCAATAACTTCTGCATGAGATTCATCAGACTCAACTTTGACTTTCCTAGCCTCTTTTGTAGCTGCAATCATTTTTTCTTGATGAATTTGTGATTCTTGAGCTAAGGTTGTAACACTAGTATGATAAGTTTTGATTTCAGTTTGCATGTGTCTTAACCTGTTTTTAATATCTCGAAACTCACTTCTTAAATCTTTAAATTGCTCTAGTTTTTCAAATTCTGAACTTAGCTCTTCAAGTTGAGTAAGTGTTTGTTTTTCCATCTCTTTGGTTAAAAATGGTGTTGTTTCAAGTTGTCTTTCAAGTTTGCGAATTCTATCGCCCACACGTCTGTTTTTAGGAACACTTATATTTTTCATTTGGGAACCTAATTCTACAATTCTTTTCCCAATTTTATCAGCATCTTCGCGTAAAATATCTCGCATTTGTTTACGAACTTGGACTTCTTCATTGATCTGATCTCTCTTCTCTTTTGATGTGCGAGCTTCATTAAAGAGTTCTCTAGCTAATTTGTTATTTTTGTCTCTCTGACTGCGCAATTCATTTCGTTTATTGTTCAGCTCATGAAGTTTGTCAATTAGCTCTTTTCGTTTTCGTCTAAGAGATGTAAGATTTATTCTCTTTTCATCAAGGCTAATTTCTTCGCTTTCGGTGCTCATTAGTATATCACATTAAATGAATCAAAGTATTTCCTACTTTTTGTACTTGATTTATCTACAGAGATTATAAATTGCATTTAAATCTTATGACAACACAGTATGGACTTTTATTACAGAATTGAGTGCCTGAATAGTATCTATTTCTTATTGGATCTTTTCATTCTGAGCTCTTTCGATCTGCATTTACGGCATTTTGTAGCGTTTACAGGGTTAGTTGCATAACACTTTCGACAAACTTTTTTTTCCATAATGTGTGCTCGTGCGATAGCTCTGTATTCCGGATTTGTAACTGGCAATAAGGCTCACCTCAATTATTCTGTTCTTTGCTCCTAACATTCGAATAAAAGCATTTCTATTAATCGCAAAAGCTATTTTTATTCTAGTTTAAAGATTTTTACTAAATGAATCTATACTTCATTTTCTCTTTTGTTTGACTCAGAAGAGCTTCTAATTCATTCCATTTATTTTCGTCTTTTTTCAACAATGTTTCTTCTATTTCTCTCTTGTAGTCCTCAAGATCTTTAATATCAGCAATATATTCATTAATAGCAGTTTTTTTGGTTTCAATTTCACGAGGTATGTCATCAAATGAAATACTATTATCAAGAAGAGAAATGTTTCCTTCTTCTTTGGCTGCTACTAATTTAGTAATTTTTTCATCAAACTTCTGTATTCGAGAATTTATTGATAAAATTCTTTGATTAATCATAACAATGGTATCTTTAGATCTAAAAATCAGGGGATTCTTTTCCTTCTTCTTACTCTTTATTGAAATAATTACAATAACTAATATGAGTAAACTCCCAAATATTACTCCCAATCCAATATTTAATCCCACGTTCATTTTTCTACACTATATGACTACATTTGAACTTATTTAAACTTAAGCAAAAATATCTTCGCAACCTTGCTTATGATTTGACTCCTGAAAGTTCTATGTAGAAGGTTTGTGTTATATGGGAACTTTTTTAATTCTAACACTTCTATGTTTACTTGAACTGACGAACGAATAGTTCAGCATTTAGAAATTACAGGTAAAAAATACGCCTGCAATAATAATGTGAGTTCAAGTTTGCAAGAAAACTTGGATGGATAAAAACTCACACATCCTATCACGATCATATATATTAAATGACTTCCAAGTCATATCATTATCACATAAAAGTGTATTACATGCGTCGGAAAAAGACTCTCAATGAGTTTGAGAAATAACGATAGTAGGGTAAGGGACAATAAGAATCCATCTTTTTTCTTGTAATCTTATGCAACTATGCAACAAAATAAAATAATAGGTGAAATTAAATGGGTGCAAAAACCGATGCTTCAACAACAAAATATGAAATAAAAGCATCATTTGAAATTGATGGAGTCGTTGAGAAGCCTGACATAATTGGAGGGATTTATGGACAAACTGATGGGCTTTTGAGTGAGAATCTCGATATTCGCGAACTCCAAAAAACTGGAAGAATTGGAAGAATTAGTGTTGAACTTAGTAGCAAAAAAGGAAAAACTACTGGGAGAATAATCATCCCTTCAAGCTTATCCCGCATGGAAACTGCAATATTAGCAGCTACTCTCGAAACTGTTGATAGAGTAGGACCTTGCAGTTGCAGTGTAAAACTAGAGGAAATCATTGATGTAAGAGTCAGTAAGCGTCAAACTATTGTTGATCGTGCTTCTGCAATCATTCGTGAATGGGATCAAAATGTTAGTCCTTTTTCATCATCAATTAGTATGGCAGTCAAAAAATCTTCTAAATCAAGTCAAGTTGTTAGTCTTGGAGATGAAGGATTTTCTGCTGGACCTGGATTTGAAAAACAGAAAAAAACAATTCTTGTTGAAGGTAGAGCCGATGTTATCAATCTTCTGAAATTTGGTGTTAATAACACAGTAGCAGTTAATGGAACAAGCATATCTCCTCAATTAATTGATTTAATTGCAAAAAAAACAGTTACTGCTTTTCTAGATGGTGACAGAGGTGGAGATTTAATTTTGAAAGAATTACTCCAGGTGTCCCATGTTGAATTTGTAGCTCGAGCTCCAAAAGGAAAGGAAGTCGAGGACCTCAATGAAACGGAAACTAAGAAATCCTTGAAAGAAGCTGTTCCATTAGAAAAAGCGGTTTTCTTAACCGGGAGAGATGCTGACATTACAGTTAAAGAGTTTCTTGATAAATCAAAACCTCAGAAAAAGAGACTAAAGAAGTTTTCATTGTCCAGAAAAGAAACTGAAGTGAAGAAACCAAAACCCACAACTAAAAAGGTAATCACCGCTAAAACTGCAAAAACTGAGACTGTTAGAAAAGATATTGAGCAAAAAGTTACTCGAAAACCTTCTACCACTAGACCAACTTCAACAACAAGAAGACCATCTCAGGCATCAACACGTACTCGATATGATTCTCGTTCTGGAAGTCGTCCTAGTTCTCGTCCTAGTACTCGAACATATGATCGCGATCGACCGACAACTAGTCAACGTCCTCCAAGGAGAGAAATACGAAAAGTTGAGCTGCCTGATTATTTAACAAATGCAGTTAAAGAAGTTAAAACAAAGCTGGAAGCCATTGTTTTTGATGAAAAACAGAAAGAAATTCTCAGAAGCTCAGCAGCAAAAATATTTGAATCCTTAGAAAAAATCGAAAAAGGTAGTACTCTAGTTATTGATGGTATAATAACTCAAAGACTATTAGACCGTTCGAATGGGAAAGGAATTAAAACTGTAATTGGGGCTAGAAAAGGAGAAATTTCTAAAAAACCAACTAGTTTGAAGATAATTGAATTTAAACAAATTTAATTCTTCCTTCTTTTTTTTATTATTTGACATAAGGTTTATGAGTTTGAAAATCAATTCAGAAATAAGATGATGTCCTTGGAATATCTTTAACTCAAACCAAGAGTTTTTTAAATAGAGTTACGTTAGGGCAGATGTTCTCAATAAATACACTAATAGTTTTGGTGAGTGTTAATGTCTATTGAAGAAAGAATAAAACTAGTGACAAAAAATACTGAAGAAGTTATCCTTGAGGAAGAAATTAGAAAACTTTTGGGAGAAAAAGAAAAACCAAGAGCTTATATTGGATACGAACTTTCTGGTCTTGTTCATCTAGGAACAGGTATTCTTTGTGGTAATAAAATCAAAGATTTGATGAAAGCAGGTTTCGAAGTAATTATTTTCTTAGCTGATTGACACAGTTGGATTAATAACAAACTGGGAGCTGATATGGAGAAAATTCAACTTGCAGGAGAATATTTTAAGAAAGCCTTTGAATCAATTGGTGTAAAAGGACCAAACGTCAAATATATCTGGGCTTCAGAACTAGCTGAAAAAATTACCTACTGGGAAAAAGTTATCAGAGTTGCGAAAGCTAATACACTTACTAGAGTTCTTAGAACACTTCCAGTAATGGGAAGAAAAGCTGAAGGTGAAATAGAATCTGGTTTTATCTATTATCCAGCTATGCAAGTAGCTGATATCTATGATATGGAAATAGACTTAGCATATGGAGGAATGGACCAAAGAAAAGCTCACATGCTAGCTCGTGATACCGCTGAAAAGCTTGGAAGAACAAAACCAAGCTGTATTCATACACCCCTAATAACGGGATTACAAGGGATAGGAAAGAAAATGGATGCGGATTCTGTTCCAGATCTTGCAGATCAGATAGATGCTAAGATGAGTAAATCCAAACCTGATACCTGTATCTTCATACATGATAGTGAAGAGGAAGTTGTAAGGAAAATCAAAAAAGCTCAGTGTCCACCTGAACAAGTTACTGGAAACCCCATTACAGAAATGGTTCAATTCATTGTCTTTGATATGTTTGATCAATTCAAAATTGAAAGAGACGAAAAATTTGGTGGAGATCTCATATACAACTCATATGAATCCTTTAAGGAAAGTTATTTAGAAGGAGCTATTCACCCATTAGATCTTAAAATGAGCCTAGCTAAAATGTTGAATGATATTCTAAAACCTTCAAGAGAATATTTCAATAAACATCAAGATTTAGTTGAAGAAGTAAAACGTCTTTGACTTAATTTTTCTTATTTTTCTTTTGTATAAGACAAAAAACTTCAATACTTGTTGAAATAATGTACAAATGCCTTTATCGAGGACTTTCTAGAGATGGCATTAGCCGACTAGGAAAGAAAGTGCAATTAAAAGGCAATAGGCTACCATACGGGCTCCTGTTGAGTAGAGTGAGACATTCTACACTGTGAAACACGGTCAACCCTGGTAGACAACAGTTGCTCCTGAGGAGCTCAGCTAACTGATGTGGGTGAATCCCTTAAAATGATGTTTAGAGTTAACCTCGGGGGCATTATATCTATTTTAAGAAGCAATCAGAATAAATAAATAATTATTAATTAATCAACTAATACTAGGGGCAGTGATCTAGCCTGGTTATGAT
>JAGLOH010000149.1 GCA_023139025.1 Candidatus Heimdallarchaeota archaeon
CAATCAAATTTTTATATTGTAATTCTAATGACTATGAATGTAACAAACTGGTTATAGATGAATTCGTAAGTAAATATAATATTCTCTTTAGTACTGAAGTAAATAAAACATTACAGAATATTTTGGAATATTTCGTCAGTTGAGGAAAGTAAATGCATAGTTCAATAAAAAATTTGCTTGAAGAAGTGGGAAAGAAAACCTCCAAACATGAGCATTCTAAAGAGAATACCTCTGGTTTGATTGTAGGCTATGAAAACAATTCTCAAGACAAGGAACACTTCATTACTCATCAAATTAGGAAAATGAAGAAATATGTTAATGAGATTCTTATCTCTCTTCCATTTAACTACGAAATTCGAGATATTCATTTAGCAAATGAGATAAAAGATTTCCCTATTCATATCGTAAACAGAGATGAGAATCATTTTGGAGGTGCTCTACTAGTGTTTGACAATTTAGTTAAAAAAAGTTTAAATGATAAAATTATCTTTCTCCCTTATGATTTAGAAATATCTGTTTCAAAAATGGAAAACTTAGTGAAGCACAATCATTCATTGCTGACATATTTGGGTTACAATGGTAATTTTTGTCCATATCTTGGCTTCTTAGATAAATGGTCAAACCGTTTCAGTTTGCAGATGCTCAAATTTAATAAGAAGGAAGGATTGGATGATCTCTTCAGGATATGTTCCGAACTAGTTTTCTTAAAACTAACGAAAGAAGATCATATCAAGAAGAAAACCTTAATTTCAGAAGAGAAAATCTTAGATATTGATATAGAAGAAACGCGAAGTTATTTTCCACAGAGGATTCATTATCCTTTAGATGAACAGTCATTAGTGAAAATGATCGCTCTGATACATATATTGACAAAGGAAATAGAAGAAAAGAAGAAAATTTCTTCTTCATTCAAAGTACAGCAATTTATTTCTTTGAGTAATAAATTTGCAAATTCAGGACATTATTTTTTAGCATTTCAAGCTCCTTATTTTTTTATCAATAATGAAGAATTTGAAATAAAGTTTCCTTTAGATTGGTCATTTTCTAAAGTTTGTGAAAATGGACGTCATCTACTTTTAGAGGAATCAAGCCTTTATGCAGGTAAAGGATTAGAAAGGTTAAGGTATGCTTGTCTTAGTGATTTGATTACATATAACTTATACAAAGAAAGTGAAATTGAATGGATCAAGGAAGAACTATCCCAAATATCAAAACTTCTTATAGCGGATAATATAGACCATCAAGCATTTATATGACCTACTGATTTTTTTATCAATGACTTATCAAGCTTTGACTAGTTCTAAACCTGGTGTTAATATATGGAATATGCTGCTTAGAGTATTATTTGGTTTAATTCTTCCTTTCCTTATAGAGATTTTTGTATACATAATTTATACAGGGTTACGAACTCAGGATTATCAATTTTCCTCGCTACTTTTGTTCTTCTTTCTAATAATACCAATTATTTTCCTCTATATTATTTCACCAAGATTGGTTTTCTTCTTTGGAGGAGTTAAGAAACACATAACTAATAATCTGAAAACCAATCTAGAAAGTATATTCCTTAAACCAAGGCGATTAAAGATTCGTGATAAAGCTGTTCCTCTTGAAGACATGGAGCATATTCTCAAAGATAAGGAAATGAAGCTTTTGAAAAACAAGATTGAAACAAAAGTTATACCAGATTTGGTTAAGGAAGCAAGAAAACAATATTCTCAATATTTCATTGATAGAAGCCATAGTTCAAGAAATCAAAGGTTGTTGACATATAATGAATCACTATTCCTATTTAGTGGAGTTACTTCAGCATTACTCTTCATGAACCTGATACTGGTCATTATTCTGCGAGGAACGAGTATTAAACTTGATTTCATTGAATTGGATCAAATCACAAATTCAGTTAATGTACTTATATTCTCTCTGATTTTTGGATTGTTACTTTTCTTTGGTTTATTTCTCTTCTTTACATCATCTAGAACATTATGTCGTCTAATTCCAAGGATAGTTCCAATTATTTATTATGAACCTGAAATTGAGAGAGAAAGACGATTGATTCAAATTTTGTCTATTGCTGAATTTCCAATAAGTAATCTTTTTGTTCGAAGAACTCAAAGGGAACTATCAGGTGTAATCTATGAAGCCAAGAAGAGTTTACTTCTCTCGAAAATGGTTGAAACAATATCTTGGTATTATAGAGATGGAATGGCTAAATCTATTGCGTGGAAACTATACAAAGAAGTATTAGAAGAAATTAATATCCCTGAAGAAGCAAAAGAACAGATTGAGAAACAATTCAAATATGACCCTCTGTTACAAATTATTTCCAGTCAAATATTGACTTCAGAAGAAGAACAAGCAATCAAAGCAGATTTAGATTATATTCAGGAAAAGATTTCTAAATGGGATAAAATCAGAAGTGAAGAACAAACATTGTCCTTCCTGCTTATTTATCGAACCCTTGAAACTGTTTTCAGAAAAACCTTAATCAACTTAAATCCAGAACTAGAGAAGGAAGATGTTAATTTCATAAAATTAATCGATATTTTAGAGAAAAACAGATTGATTACAAAAGACGCAGTTTCTTTGCTACATGAAATCAGATTCAAGAGAAATGTACTATTCCATGAACCGGGAAAATCTTTGGACATAGGGAAGAAAACAATGGATCAATTGCTTTATCTAATAAAAGAGATTATAGATAAGGCAGAAGAGAAATAGTTTACAGTAGCAAATAATGTGAACTAACATGAAAAGTTCCGTCTATCTGAGAAGTGACATTCCATTTCTAAGAAATGATCGTCCTTTGATTATGGCACATAGAGGGAGAAGTGCTTACACTCCAGAGAGTTCATATCAATCCTTCAAAGAAGCTTATGATTTGGATGTAGATGTTCTGGAAACAGATATTCGGTTGACAAAAGATGGTATTCCTGTGATTTTTCATGATGAATCTTTAGATCGTACGACCAATGGAATTGGTTCAATTATTGACTATACCTTTGATGAATTACAAGCATATGATTTGGGCTATTGGTATCAAGATTCTAAAAGTGGGGAATATCCTTATAGAAATAAAGAATTCAAGATTCTCTCGCTTGTTGAATTTCTTGATAAATTTCCAAAAATTCGAATAAATTTGGACATCAAAGATGAGTTAAAAGAAGCTCCTGAAAATATACTCGATGCTATAATCTCTTCAAACGCTCATGATAGGGTTTTGTTAGGTTCATTTCATAATGAACAAATCAGAAAATTTAGAGAAATAAGCTTGCAATGGCGTATTCCAACAAGTGCAAGCTCTCTAGAAGTCTTAGCATTTCTTGGTCACTTCACAATATTTTCCCATAAAAAATTTTGTGCTTTTCAAGTGCCGATGAAATATAATTTTCTGAAAATTGTTACTCCGAGAAGTATTAAAAGAGCTCATAAATGGAATTTAGCTGTTCATCCATGGACAATTAATGATGAACAAACTATGATGAATCTCCTTAACTTGGGAATTGATGGTATTTTTACAGATGACCCTGGATTATTACTAAAGGTATGGAATTCCTATAGGTTAAAGTAGGAAAAAATATTCTCTATTTCTTCTCTTGGAATGAAAATGGAACCTAGTTTTCCTGATTCTCCGTGAAAATCTGTCCCCCCAGTTATTAGAAGATCATTCTTCTTGCAATACTTGATTAGAAATTTAATTCCTGAATTGATTTGCCGTTTTGATAAAAATGATGGAATATGATCATAATTATAATAAACTTCAATTCCCTTTAATTTCCACGATAATAGTAGTTCTAGGTATTCTTCCAACTTCTGTAGATTTTCCCCCTCAACAAGCAATGGATGAGGAAGAACGGCTGTACCATTTCCGCTCAAAATCAAATCAATTGCTTCTTGCGGGGTTATTGTTTCTCTTTGGACATAAGCTGGTTTTTCGTTTCCAATATATTTCTCAAAAGCTTCATTTATTGTTTTTACAATTTTCTTTTCAATCATCGCTCTGGCCAAATGAGGTCTTCCTGGACTAACTCCACTTCCTATTTGTTTTAAGATATCATCATAAGTGACATCTAGATTCATTTCGTTTAATTTCCCTAAGATTTTGAAGATTCTTTCACTTCTTTTTTCCTGAAGAAACATCATTCTCTCGTGTAATCTTGCATTTGTAGAATCAAAATTATATCCTAAAATTTCTATTTTTGTTTGTTCATGTCTTGCAGATAATTCAATTCCTGTAAGATAAGCAAAAGAATAATTATTTGACATCTTCTCAGCAACATTGGCTCCTTCAATTGTATCATGATCAGTAATAGAAAATAGCTTTAGACCTTCTTGCTGAGCTAATTCAAGCAATTCTTCTGGTGAGTAAATACCATCAGAAAAATTGGAGTGACAATGCATATCAATTTTCGTTGTTTACACCTCAACACGATATAATTTCTTCAATAGAAGGTCTAATTCTTCGAAAATCTGATATGTTAAAAAGATAATCAAGATTACCCATGCTAAAGCTATCAGAATGTAACTAAAATATATCTGGTTTTCAACTACAAAAGAAATGCCAATCATAATGCCTTCAAGGGCTAATAATAGGGGAATTGTAAATGCAAATAATGGCCACCAACTGATTTTTCTTTGAACTTTGAGATTTCCATCTTGTTGATGAACAAAGAATTTGATAAATGCAACAGGAATAGCTACTTGACAAGCTAAAGTGATTTGTTTCTCTGTCTTTTTCTTAACTTTTAGGGTATTTCTCTCTCTAGAAATTGCATCAATCATTTCTATAAATTCGTGATCTTTCAGTGCTAGATATTCGTACTCTTTCATATTATCATTTCTCAGATTTTTCTATATGCTTAATTGTTGAATCGATAATGATTCCTAGAGCTTTCGTCGTTAGTTCCAATGACATTGAAGGAAGTTTCTTACCAACAACTTGTTCAGGTAAAGATGGAACATGAACAAATCCTGCAGAAATATTTAGGTTCTCATTATTTATAAAATGCATTAAATGGAAGAAAATCTGATTACATCCATATGTACCCGCGCTATTAGAAATATTGACGGGAATTTTGTTTTCTTCCAAATCTCTTTTAATATTTTGTAAAGGTAATGTAGAAAAATATCCTGCTGGAGCATCTTTTGTTAGAATTTCGTTCTTAGGGGATTCTCCACAGTTGTATGTTGATTTGATCACATCAGCTACATTAATTGCTACACGTTCTAGAGATATTTCATGTCTGGATGATTGCCCTGTACAAATAACAACTAATGGTTGTTCATGTTGGATCAGTTGCTCAATAGTAATTCGAATCTCTTTATATCGCAATGGAATTTCAAAGACTTTGACTGTATATCCCTCTATTACTTTATTTTCATACTCTCTACATGCTAGTATAGACGAATTAATTTCTGAACCCCCAAATGGTTCAAAACCTGTCAGTAGAATAGTATCTGTCATTCCAATCACCAAAGTATTAGACCTTTGCAATTATAGTTTCATATTATACTAATATTTTAAGTTTCTTTAGATTTATATGAAATGTTCTGATTCTATGATATTTCTAAAAATCATTTCAATCTAAAGGTTTTTAAAACTATTTTCCAGATTTCTGATTGTTATAAAGGTGTAAAATAATGGCTGAAAGTGAGCTTCTAAAATTATCTGGTGTTGGACCTAAAGCTGCAAAAACATTGGAAGATTGTGGTTATAATACAATAGAAAAACTAGCTAAAGCAACATCAGACGAATTATCTCAGTTACCAGGCATTGGTAAATCTACTGCAGAAAAGATTGTTGAAAGTGCTAAAGAATTTAAGCCTACAGCTAAGGTCCCCACTGCTAAAAAACCTGTTACCAAGG
>JAGLOH010000015.1 GCA_023139025.1 Candidatus Heimdallarchaeota archaeon
CATCGCAAAGATGTTTTTTACCTCTCTTTGCACGCTCATCCTAACTACTCCTATCCAGGAACTGGTTTTCCTACTGAGATAGGTGTTGTAGAAGGAAAGGGGTATAATGTCAATGTTGCTTTATTACCTGGAATAAAAAGTATGGATTGGTTGAAGGCACTGATTTTTTCACTAAAAATAGTTAAACAATACAAACCTGAATTTATTCTCGTCTCTGTTGGTTTTGATTCTTTAGCTGGAGATCCTGTCGGAGTTATGAGTGTTGGATCAAATGCGTTTTATGCTGCAGGCTACCTTCTTAATGAAATTGCTCAAGAATGTTGTGAAGGTAAAATTGCTTGCACTTTAGAAGGTGGATACAAACTTGATCAATTAGAGGACGTAAGCTCAAAATTCCTATTGGGTTTGCTTGGAAACAAACCATATATCTTAGACAAATTAGAAGAAACTGAAACTTCTGAACATACAGCTAGTATGTTGAAACAGGTAAGAAAAGCATTAATTGCTCACTGGAGATTTTGAAGAAACTACTTTATAAAAATGGGAATACTTTTTAAATATCTATTTTATTTCAAATTCTATGTCTGAAGTTTTAGAAGAAGAGGTTGAATTAGAAACTAAAACATCTAAGCTCAACGTATTCAATTGGTCAATGTACGACTTAGCAAACACAATTTATTCTATGATAATTGTTAGTTTGATTATTAACCGGTATGTATTGGTAATAGGTCAAGTCGAGTATGGAATGGAATATGGAGAAGCTAGCTTTGTTTTTGGAGTTGTAGCAGCTGTTATGCAAGTAGTAACAGCAATAGGCATGCCAATAATGGGAGCATTGAGTGATACTACAGGAAAAAGAAAACCATTTGTTCTTGTTTTAACAGGTATAATATTATTATTCGCAAGTCTTCTTGGTTTGTTCCACAATATTTTCATAGTGTTGATTTTATATGTTATTGCTAATATAGCCTACCAATGGAGTCTTGCTTTTTATGACGCAATGTTGCCTTTTATAGCTAATCCAAAAGATGCTGGTAAAGTTGGAGGATTTGGTGTAGCTTTTGGTTATTTAGGAACAATAATTTCCTTATTAGTAATGTACCCACTGATTATAGTTTATGGTGATGTAATAAGCAAAGATCCAAATCCAGCTAATCTAACATATGGTTATACAGGTGAATGGTGGGTATTTGTTATCCCAATGGCACTTTTCCTTGTGTTTGGAATTCCGCTATTTTTTGTTAAAGAGAGACAGAAGAAAACAAAAATATCAGAACAGAAGCAAATACTCAAAAAAACCTTTAAACAGCTAGGTAGGACTTTTAAAGAAATAAGAAAACATCGTCAGATGTTTATCTTTGTAATAGGATATTTCTTCATTGTAGATGTAGCAAATGTTATTGTAGCTTATATGACACCTTTAGTGACTGATGCACTTCAAATTGAAGGTGCGGGTATTTCAAAAGACCTTTTTGCAATAATTTTCATAATTATTGCGACCGTATCAGCTGTAGTTTTCACATACTTCATTGGTAAATTTGCAGAAAAATATGGTGCTAAAAATGCTTTCTTCCTCGTTGGAGGATTATGGGCTGTTGCTTTAATTTTAGGAATATTAGGAATATTTGTATGGGCACCTATAACAATTGGGTTCAATTTTCCATTTATCATGATGCTTGTAATGGGAAGTTCAGCTGGTGTAGCCTTAGGAGGAACTTGGACAGCTCAAAGAGTTATGGTGATGGAATTAGCTCCTAAAGAGAAATTCGGAGAATATTTTGGATTCTCAAAACTAAGTGGGAAGGTTTCTTCAGCATTAGGACCTCTAATCTTTGGAGCAATTCTACTAGCTCTTGATCCAGTAATCAGTTTCAAAGCATATGGAGTAGCTATGGCTGTTGTTGGCGGTATAATGGCAATTGGCTTAGTAATTATATCGTTTGTACGACCTGACAAATCCGCAAGGAATTACTAATCTTTTCTTTAAAAAATAAGAAGGAAGGAATTACTTTTCCTCTTCCTTTTTTTACTCATTTCTTTGGTTTATTATTTTAATAGTTTAGAGTACTATTGAATCTACAGTAACTATTAACATGGATTGTAGAGCATTAGAGAGCGAAAGCTTATCAATGAATCATCTAAATATGTTTAAGTAACAAAAGCAGCTAAAAACTTTTAATAATTCATTAGAATTGTTAATCACTTAAGTATAGAAAACAGGGAAGTAGATTTATGTCAAATAATAATATGTGGGAAGAACTTGAACAAAAAATAACAAGTGTTATGCAAAAAACAAAAATTCCAGGTTTGAGTATCGCGATAATTAAGGATCAAAATGTAATATATTCTAAAGGATTTGGAGCTAGAGATATTTCAAAAAATCTGCCTACAAGTCCTGATACTCTTTATGGTGTTGGTTCATGTACTAAAGCATTAACTTGTTTGGCAATAATGCAACTAGCAGAAAAAGGAAAATTATCCATTGATGATCCCGTGAAAAAACACATTCCTTTCAAATTAGAGGTGGAGGATAAACCTGTACTAATTCGTCATTTGATGTCACATTCATCGGGAATTCCAAATTTAGGTTCTGCATCAGTTCTTATCTCACGTCATGCACCAACTGAAGAAACTTGGGTACCTTTTGCAAGCAAAGATGATTTCTATACCTTCATTAACGGAGCTAAAGAGGAAGTTGCTGATGAACCTGAGAAAAGATATTTCTACTTTAATTCTGGGTTTACTCTACTGGGAGAGATAATAGAATCAATTAGTGGTTTGAAGTATGAAGAGTATGTAAATGAGTTTATTTTGAAACCACTTAGTATGCACAGATCAACCTTTCTCGAAGAAATATTTGAGAAAGATGAAGATAAAATGACTGCATACCTTGCTGAGGAAGATAAACCTATAGTCAAAATGCATCCTTTTGACCAATTTATCTACGCTGCAGGAGGACTGCTTAGTTCAGTCAACGAATTCACTAATTTTCTTTTTATGTTCCTGAATAAAGGTAAGTTTGAAGACACCCAAATCATTAATTCAGAATCACTTGATGAAATGTTTACAATTCATATAAACACACCTTTAGTCTACTGGGGAAGAAGTGGATATGGCTTTGGTTTAGCTATTTCAGAAGACTTTCTTGGATATAAACTCATATCTCATGGTGGTTCTACAGGTTTATCAAGTGCACATTTTGCATTCATTCCTGAACTCAATATCGGGGTTGTATCTGCAGCTAATGTTGGTAATAGTCCCGGTGTTCTGATATCTCAAACGGTATTAAGTTTGCTTCTTGATAAAAATCCAGAAGAAGTTATTCCATTCTTTAATATACAAAGAAAAATGGAACAATTTTCTGGAGAATATGTAAACTATAAAGGATTAAACAAAATTAAAGTATTCATCGAGAATGGCATCCTTATTGCTGAATTTAAATCAGGTTCAAATCTACTCAAATATACACTCATACCTGAAGATCTACAAATTTCAAACAATAAATTTTACCTTTATTCTTTTGGGGATAAAACACCTATTACATTCGAAATCAAAGATGATGGACAAATTAATGTCTATGTAGAACGGAATTGTTTTCATAAAATAAAATGATTCTATCCTTTTTTTCTTTTAAAACACGCACAACAAGAGTTTTAATTTCTCCTTCTTTATATTAATTTGATGTCTAAAGGAAGTCAACTTTCAAAAGAAGTTCTAGATAAAATGTCAAAACTCATCATTGGACGAAAGAAAGAGCTAGAAATGATGGTTAGAGCTATTGAAAAGGATTTACCAATTATTATTGAAGGTCCAGTTGGAACTGGAAAGACAGAGATGGCTAAAGCTTTAGCAGAGAGTCTTGAGAGACCTTTCATTAGAGTAGATGGCGATGATAGTTTAACCTCAATTAAACTGAAGGGATGGTATGATCCTCCTCTTGTGCTAGAAAAGGGTTTTTCGAAAGATACATTCATTTCAGGACCTTTAACTGAAGCAATGGAAGAAGGAGGATTATTTTTTTATAATGAAGTTAATCGAGCTCCTTCTGAAACTATTAATGCTGTACTAACAGCTCTTGATGAGAGATTGATTACTATACCGCAGTTAGGAGAAATTAAAGCGCGGAAAGGTTTCATACCTGTTTTCACATATAATCCACAAGACACAGTAGCTACAAATCCCTTACCAAAAGCATTCTATGATCGTTGCATTTGGATCAATGTTTCTCATCAACCTTTGGAAGAAATGATCGAAATTGTAAAACTTCGAACTAGTAGCACTGATAATTTTCTTATTCGAATATCATGTGAGATTGTTGAAGCTTCACTTAATCATCCTGAGCTAGAATATGGCTCAACTGTTCGTGGAGCAATACAATTAGTATATCTCTTTAGAGCAAATGAAAGAATAGATGAGATTGAACTTATTGAGAGAGCAATATCCGTTCATTCTCGGAAAATTAGAAGCAAAACATCCAGTAGAAAAAACGAAGTAAAAATTATAGAAGAAATCATCTCTAAAGTCCTGGCTAAATATGACGATAATAGGATTACACGAAAAAAAGAAGACTAGGTGACCTTACATCATCAATTGTAGGGGATGAACCGTTTCTTGCTTTCCCATCAAATGCTGGCCGAATGACCATTAATGAGATTCATCTTGAACTTGGTAAAAAAGAAGATAATATGGCACGTATTATTGAATTAGCTGAAAGAGCTGCAAAGGAAAGTAATCTGGAGGGTTTAAGACTTATCGCAACCAACTATCCCATGATAGCAGCTAAAATACTTAATAAAATTGAATTAACCGATCAAATGTTAGATAATCTTACTGGAGAAGATTTGATTCAACTATATTCTAGAACAAAAAAACATCTTAACTATAATATTCGTAAGAAACTTCTAGAGAAACTTATACCATTCATAACAGAAAAAGCTAAAACTATTTTCAGACGGGGGATTTCATCTTCAGTTTCTAGATATGTAAATTATCAACCAGGTGATTCTTGGGAAATTGAAATGACTTTTGAGAAAATGTTGAGCAGTGGGAAGCTAAATCCTGATTATGATAGTATAGTTGTCAAAGAACCTTCAAAAAGAAAGAAGAGCATTGTTATTTGTATTGACAAAAGTCTTAGTGTTTTACAGCTAATCCATCAGATCGTTCTGATGGCTTCAGTTTTGTCTCTTTCAGTTAAACGAGATAACTTTGCAATAATAGAATTTGATTCAGAAGCTCAACTGTTAAAGCCTATGTCTAAGAGAATCCCACCTGAAGAACTAGTAGAACTAATTTTGAATGTTGAAAGTGGAGGAAAAACAGATTTAGATAAAGCCTTACAATTGGCCACAAAACAGCTGAAAGATAGTACATCAAGAGAAAAAATCATCTACATCATCAGCGACCTTGAGAGAACTATAGGAAAAAATCCACTCCCAATTATTCAACGTATTCCAGATTTAAGAATAGTTTATGCAAGAACATACAGACGAGTTTCCTTTGTTGATGAAATCGTTTCTCTATCAAATGTAAAGATGGTTGAATTGAATCATAATTCCGATCTAGTGGATTTGACTACCAAACTAGTTTCATGATTTAGCTTTCTTACTCTTTCTAAGTGCGATTATTTGGTCTGCAAATATTATAGCCAACCCAATCCCACTCAATATTCCTCCTTCTATAACTGCTTGTTTTCTATGTATAACATAATTTATAGCAATTTTAGCTTCATAAATGAAAGATTCAGTTGTGTTCCATTCATCTACAAATGTAATTAAGAAAACTGTTTCTTCTTCCTCAGTTTCATTAAAGGTTATAAGGATACCAGAAGCCATTTCATCTCCAATTAGTTTGGACTCGAAAATACTCTCATCTTTTGCTTGATTAGTTAAGATTGAATAGGAAGCAATCATTTGTTCATAAGTGATATTTTTATCATAGTAGTTATTCGTTAAGTTTTCAAAATTATCAAAAAAGCTTATGAAAGTATCATTATTGGAAGTTAGGACTGTAACATTATAATCAACTAAACCTGTTTCACTACTAAAATTTACTAAAGTAGTAGCTTGAGGTTTGTTCACAAAAGCTATACCCAGAGTTGGATCGAAGAGTGATTGCGTACTCTTGTATTCATATGAAATTTCATAATCCATAGATCTATTCAATCCAATTATGGGTCCTAGCATTAAGCCTAAGAATATCAGAAAAATTCCAAAGAGTGTGAGTTGTCTCTTTATCAAACTCCACGTTGCTTTTAAATTTGTATAAAATTTCTTCCGGTCTTCTGCTGGTTTCCGTTTCTTTCTTCTGAATGCTGGAAATAGGATTACTAACATCCATACAATAAATAAGAGAACATGAAACGTGAACTGAGCGATGTATAAATCCAGAAATTCTCCATAGATTGATTGAAGTTCTTCTTGGGACAGATCTATGAAAAACATCCTTTGCCCTTCAGTCATGGAATAAATCGACCAACCTGGAATCAGACCAACAAAGGTTAATGGAAAGAACAACCATGCTTCGTTTCTGAAACGAAGATAAACTGAAAGATCGTACAGATTATTATCTAAAGGCCAGAATAGAAGAAGTGGTCCCCAGCTCAGGTCTAGAAAAATATGAACTATCCACATTAGTGAAGCTAGTTTAACAAATCTTACAATCTTATGAGTTGCTGATTCTATTGGACTTGCGTCTTTATTGATTTTATCTATAACTAGCATACTGAAAAGAATGAACGTGGGAAGAATCAAGCTGTGCGTGTAAGACCTGTGATACCCAATAAGTAAATCTATATCGGGGAGAACTGCTACAAGATTAATAAGTATAAACTCCCACCTATGTTCTTTATAGTATGCCTTATTTTTCTTTGATAATAATAACCATACAATAATACCTTGTACAGCTAGATGTGTGGGTGTATATGTCATTTACTTCACTAATCTTTAGTTTTGTTAAGTTTACGCTAACTTATTTCTATTGTTAATTTTTATACTAATAAATAATTATATCTAATGAAAGTAAATCTAAGACTAAGACTAAGTAAGACTTATTACTTTGATTATAAAATGAAGTTTGTAGCGTAGGGTAGACACAAATGCACATAGATATGCAATCCAGTCCAAGCGAAAGGTTCAGAGAGTTCTTTCAAGCATATCAAGATGAAAATGGGAGACATATATATGTTGAACAAGTTCAAAAAATGTCTTTAGAAGGACTTTTATCTCTTTTTGTAAATTATGATGATTTATTACGATTTGATCCTGTATCTGCTAAAACACTACGTGAAAAACCTGAAGATACATTCAAAGCAGCAGATGATGCACTAGTAGAAGTATTGACGATCGAAGACCCGATTTATGCTTCTAGTGATGAAACTGCAGGTTTATTTCATGTTCGATTTTCAAATCTCCCAGATTTAGTTGATCTACGTCGTTTACGGTCAGTTCATTTAGGAAAGTTGTTATCTGTTGAAGGCATTATCATTCGTCAAAGCATAGTTAAACCTCTTTTAATTCAAGGTATTTTTCAGTGTACTAGAAAGGGGTGTGAAGAAATTCATTTTGTCCCACAAGAAGGAGGATACTATACAGAACCATCAAAATGCAATAATCCACAGTGTACAAATACTAGTTCTTTCAAACTCTTAACTAAAGATGAAAATACAATTTATACAGACTTTCAATCTGTTACTGTTCAAGAAAAACCAGAAAGTCTTCCTCCGGGTCAAATTCCTCGTTCTGTCCCAGCAAGGTTAATTGGCGATTTAGTAGACACTGTCAGAGCAGGAGATAGAGCAATCGTTTCTGGAATTCTCCGTATGAAAGTAAAAGGTAAACAAAAAGGAAAACTGGCAACATTTGACCCCTGGTTAGATGTAAATTTTGTTTCATCTAGAGAAAAGGAGTTTGAAGAGATTGATATTGATCCTGATACAGAACAAGAAATTTTAGAACTTTCTACTGACATTAACATCCATAGAAGAATAGTCAGATCTGTTGCCCCTTCCATTTATGGAATGGAGATGATAAAAGAAGCTTTAATAACAGTTCTGTTTGGAGGAGTATCCAGAGTTGCTCCTGATGGTATGAAACAGAGAGGAGAATCTAACCTATTAATGATAGGAGATCCTGGTGTCGCTAAGTCACAATTACTTCAATATGTTCATCGCCTTGCACCTAGAGGGTTACTTACATCAGGAAAGGCAAGTTCTGCAGCAGGTCTTACTGCAGCTGTTATCAGAGATGCTGAAACTGGAGAGTTTGGTTTAGAAGCAGGAGCTTTAGTATTAGCAGATAGAGGCGTATGCATGATTGATGAATTTGATAAAATGAATCCAACTGATAGATCCTCAATTCATGAAGCGATGGAACAACAAACCGTCAGTATAGCAAAAGCTGGTATTGTCGCTCAACTCAATGCAAGAACAGCAATTATTGCAGCTGCTAATCCTCGTTTCGGAAGGTATGAAGATTCTCGCCCTCCTGTTGAGAACATTAATCTCCCTCCAACTATTTTATCGCGTTTTGATTTAATCTATATTATTCGCGATGTGCCAGATGTAGAGACAGATAAAAGAATGGCTAGACATATCTTGGAATTACGAAGAGGTCATGTTATTGAAGATACTGAACCGACGATTACTATGGATCTGTTAAGAAAGTATATTAGTTATGCAAAACAACACGTTCAACCCTCCCTTACCGATGATGCCATGGAGAGAATTGAACAATTTTACTTAAACCTTAGAAAAGAATCTGATGATTCATCCGCAATTGCTATAACCCCAAGGTACCTTGAAGCTATTATTCGTTTATCTGAATCGCAAGCAAGGATGGCTCTTAAAGAAGATGTAACTATAGATCATGTTGAAGCAGCCATAAATCTCCTAAGAGCTTCATTAGAGCAAGCTGGTAAAGATCCTGTTACTGGTCGAGTTGATATAGATTACCTTTTGTCTGGTACAACTAAAACTTCACGTTCTAAAATGCAAATAATCATTGATATTATGAAAGAAGAATCGAGAGTGGGAAGCTCAGATGTTGTATCGATAAGAAGAATAAAAGAACTAGCTAAAGAGCAGAATATTGATGATGATTTTGTAGACAGAGTAATTAATCAACTTCGCAGTAATGGAGAGATTTATTCTCCAAGTGATGGTTTTGTGAAATTAGCTTGATAGTACGTGGTTGAATAATGAAAATAGAGGACCTTCCATTACCTGATATTATCAAAGAGAAATTAATCACAGAAGGAATATCCTCGCTATATCCACCACAAGAAGAAGCAATCAAAAAAGGTCTTTTTGATGGAACTAATTTAGTTGTCGCAATCCCTACAGCTTCTGGAAAGACCTTACTCGCATTATTTGCAAGTATCAAAAAACTTACTGAAACTGGGTTGAAAACACTATATCTTTCACCTTTGAGGGCTTTGGCTTTTGAGAAATATATGGAATTCAGATCTTTTCTTGATTTGCTAGACAAAAAAACCATTTTGCTCACTGGGGATTATGATGTGGAAGATACAAGAGCACAATATGCAGACGTTATCATTGCAACGAATGAAAAGATAGATTCAGCTATAAGGCATCAAGCACGATGGATTAACAAGATTGGATTAATTGTATCTGATGAAGTACATCTCATAAATGATTCATCAAGAGGTCCTACTTTAGAAGTAGTAATAGCACAATTGAGACAACTCTGCGATGCACAGATTCTAGCTCTAAGTGCAACTATTAGAAACGCTGATCAGATAGCTCGGTGGTTGGAAGCTGAGCTTGTTTCAAGTAAATGGAGACCGGTCAAATTAAAAGAAGGAGTCCTTTTTGATAAAAACATAATTTATGGTGATGGTTCTGAGGTTACCATTCCTTCAAAGTTCAAGGATGGTTTCAATAATCTTACTGATTACATATTGAGCAAGAAAAATCAAGCACTAGTCTTTGCTACAACTAGAAAAATGGCAGAATCTACTGCTAAGAATCTAGCATCTAGAACAAATAAAACTCTTTCAAAAGAAGAAAAAGAAAAACTAAATGCAACGTCTTCAGAGATTCTAAATACAGGAGAACAAACAAAGCAATCACGAGGTTTAGCTCAGCTTGTTAGAAATGGTGTAGCATATCATCACGCAGGATTAAATTCAGCTCAAAGAAGAATTATTGAACATAACTTCAAGCAAGGGTATATCAAAATTATTAGCGCTACTCCGACTCTAGCTGCAGGTGTGAATCTTCCAGCAAGATATGTTATTATTAAGAGCATCTACAGATATAATGTCACTTTAGGAAGCTATCCGATTCCAGTGTTAGAATTTAAACAACAATCAGGAAGAGCTGGAAGACCCCAATATGACAAAGAAGGAGATGCTATTGTTATTGCAAAGAATGAATTTGATGCAACTAGTCTTTATCAAACCTATATCACCGGAGAAGTTGAAGATATTGAATCCAGAATTGCCGCTGAACCAGCCTTACGAAAAATAGTTTTGGGGCAGATATCAACAGAGAACACTCAAACTATTGAAGAACTACACGAATTCTTTGGTCAAACTTTTTATGGATATCAGCAAGATTCCGCAAATCTAAGTACCATTCTGAATAAAGTTGTAAAATTTTTACAGGAAGAAGCACTAATAGTTAATGACCCAGATTATTTAATTCCAACAAGCTTTGGTAAAAGAGTAAGCCAACTTTATATCGATCCAAAGAGTGCAATTGTAATACGAGAGGGGCTCATCAAAGGAAATATAAAATCTAAGCATTATTTAACTGACCTAAGTTTTCTTCAATTAGTTTGTTCTACTCCTGATGTTCGTTTTTTGACCATAAGAAGGGATGAACAGATTAATCTAGTCAACTTCATAAGTGATCATGAAGAGGAGTTTTTAGCCAATCTTCCAGAAACATCATTTGATTTAGAGTTATTTATGAGTCAACTGAAAACGTCTCTAGTTTTGCAGGATTGGATTAAAGAAGTTCCTGAAGATATTATGCTAGACAGATATAGAATAGGCAGTGGAGATATCTATATGGTTGTTTCTAATGCAGAATGGCTCCTTTATGCTTCTTCTGAGATATCACAATTATTGGGTTACAAGGATATGGCTAAGCAAATTTCAGCAGTTCATAATCGCGTGATAAATGGAATAAAACAAGAATTACTGAACCTGGTTCAGATTCCAGGAATAGGAAGAATGAGAGCGAGAGCACTTTATGATAAAGGGTACAAAACAAAAGAAATTCTGAAAGAAACAAATCCAAATGAGATTATGAAGATTTCTGGTTTTGGTAAAGAACTAGTTAATAACATCTTTTCTCATCTATTAGGTGATGGTTTTTCAGGAACTGATCTTGCAGAAGACTCTAAGCAAGAAGAAAAGGCTGAAGAAGATTATAATACAACACCTCCTCAAAAATTACTAGATGATTTTTTTTCCTAGAGTAAAATAATTTAAAAGGATTAAATTAAGAGTACTATTGGTAACATTGACTTCTGATAATAAATTTTTAAATGAGTTGGAAAGAATTCAATATGATTTTGAAGACTTTGATATTCCAGTAAAATGCTTGAAAACTATGGAAGAGTTTGACATTGGCGCTAAAAAAGTAAAATTGGTAAAGGGATTGAAAATCAAAATGCCTTTTTGGTTAGCCACATTTCTACAGAAAGAAGGATATATTGAATTGGAAGAAATAGGTGAATTTGATTTTCCTGGACTCTACAGGTTAGCTTTAAAGGAAGGAGAAAATATTGATCTTCAGAAGATAAACAATTTCTTCTATATCATCATGAAACAATTGTTTGATGATTACGAGAAAAAGGGAAAAGCTGTTCCCTATCGTCAAAAAGAATCCCTTGAGATAAAACTTCGAGATTTAATGACAATGCGATTATCAAAAATCATCAAAATTGCAGGTAAAGGAAAAAATATCACAACTCAAATCAGGAACATGTCACCTGAAGAAAAATGGTTGTATGACTCGATTTCTGAATTTATCGAAAAATGGAAAAGTATGGTAAAGTCATCAAATGATAATGAGGATATTTAATTAATTAAGCAATATTTATATGTCCTATTTCGATATGCCTTTTGTGCCAAAATATATTTTCGTTTGTGGAGCTCTAATTTCAGGTTTAGGTAAGGGAGTGGTAACTTCTTCTATAGGACGTAATCTCCAAGTCAGAGGAAAAAAAATAGATGTAATCAAGATAGATCCATATCTGAATATAGATGCAGGAACCATGAATCCTTACGAACATGGGGAGACTTTTGTTACTGCAGATGGTTATGAACTTGATCTTGATATGGGGACATATGAAAGATTTCTCAATCTTGAAATGAAAGGTGACCAAAATATTACCACAGGTCAAGTTTATCATCATGTTATTGAACGAGAGAGAAGGGGAGATTTCTTAGGGAAAACTGTTCAAGTAATTCCACATATAACAGATGAAATTAAAAGAAGAATAAAAGCTATTGCTGAAAGAGATTCTGATTTGGATTCACTCATAATAGAAGTAGGAGGAACAATAGGTGATATTGAAAGTCAGCCCTTTCTGGAAGCTATTAGACAACTACGTCGTGAAGTACCAAGAGATGATTTCCTTATAGTGTTAGTAACTTATATTTTGGAACCTCCAAATCTAAAAGAACAAAAAACTAAACCTACACAACATGCGGTTCGTGAAATGCAATCCTCAGGTTTAAGCCCTGATATTATTATCACAAGGGGTTCTCATGATTTAACTGACAGTGCTAAACAAAAAATTGTTATGTTCTGTGACGTTCCAGCAAATGCAGTATTTTCACTCCCAGATTTAGATACAGTTCTTGCAGCTCCAATCTACTTAGATAAACAAGGGTTTGGTTCTACTCTGAATCTTAAACTTAGATATGAAGATGTTGTTGCAGATTGGTCTGAAGATGAAAGATTAGTAAAGATTCATACTACTGCTGAAAAAACAGTAAAGATAGCTTTAACAGGCAAGTATGCAGAATTGGTAGATTCATATATCAGTGTAAAAGAAGCTTTGAATCATGCAGCAGCTCATAATAATGTGAAGGTAAGCATTAACTTCATCTCAAGTGAAGAATATGAAGAAAACCCTGACAGAATAGCAGAATTAACAAAATATGATGGAGTTCTTGTCCCAGGAGGATTTGGTTCTAGAGGAGTAAAGGGAAAGATTGCGGTTATCAAATATCTAAGAGAGAATAATGTTCCATTTTTGGGAATTTGTTATGGATTTCAGCTAGCTACAATAGAATACGCTAGAAATGTCTGTAACTTATCTGATGCAAATTCAACAGAAATTGATTCTGCTACAGCTCATCCTGTGATAGACATTCTTCCTGAACAAAGGCAAATTACTGATTTAGGAGGAACCATGAGACTAGGGAAACATAAAATACTTCTAGAAAAAGGATCAAAATTTGAGAAAATGTATGAAAACACAATCATCTATGAAAGACATAGACATAGATATGAAGTGAATCCTGAATATATAGAAACTCTTAGTAAAAATGGTCTTATTTTCTCTGGAAAATCTGAAGACGGTATTCGAATGGAAACAATTGAATTACCAAAACACCCGTGTTTTATAGCTGTACAGTTTCACCCAGAATTTCAATCCCGTCCCATTAAACCTTCGCCACCATATTTTGAGTTTGTGAAAGCTGCTAAAGCTAGAATGTTAAATTGATTTAAAGTAAAACTACTGCTTTTTAAATGGAAAAATGGATATTAGTAGTAGTGGTTAGATAAATGGCAGTTAAAAATACTATAGATGAAGCCATTGATGATATCTCAAAACGGATAAGAACCTATAATGAACATAGGAAGTTGTTTCAGGATCTCTTCAGACAAGTTAAGGATAAGCTCAATCCTTCAGAGTTTCCAGCAGCTTTTGATATCAAAACTTCAGATAATCTTTTCACATTGAAAGTTCCTAAAACAAATATAGATGGTTTGAAAATTGCAGGAATTGATGGAGGTGTCATCCACAGATCATTAAATTATTTTGACATCGCATTAATACGAGCAGTGGGAGTGTTGTTTTATCACAGAAAAGATAACAAACCATTAGTAAGATATATCCCTGAAGAGCAACCTTTTCCAGATATTCTTACAAGTATTGAACCTTTATCACAGAATGAAATTGAAAGCCTTATTTCAATTTGGAGGATGCAGAAAGAGATAAAATGTGGAATTGATCTTCTTGAAGAAGATCATCCAGACATCATTATCCTTGATGGTTCTGTACTTCCTGTAATTGATCTTCGTCAAATTAGTCAAAGCGCGTTTCTAGTCAACCAATATAAAAAACTGAAGGCTCAATACAGAAGATTATACACTCTCTGTCAGAAAAATCGTACTGCTTTATGTGGAGTTGTCAAAGATTCTCGTTCAGCTATACTAACAAATAAATTATCTGCTATTTTACCACATCTAAGCAAATTACCAGAATTCAGCAAACTAGTTGAAATAGATTACAGACCTATTGTAAAACAATTAAGAGACACTGATCTGCTTTATCAAGTTCTAGATACTAGTGAAAGAACTTTTGAGTTCCAATTAACTAATTTCAATGATGATTCAGATAAGGATCTTCCAGATTTTAGTATTCATTGTTTCTATATGAAAACTGCAGAATTTGATACTCCTTTAAGAATTGAGTTTCCTGTACTGTTTTCTACTCAGCATGAACAAGCACAAACTATTTCTTCTTTAGTCAATGCTGTTTCAAAATATAATCCAGAATATGGATTACCTAGTGTTATCATAGAAGCTGATGCTCGAGCAAGATTACAAGAAACAGATGCTGATATACTAGTAGATGAAATTGCTTCAAAAATAGGTTATACAAGCTTTTCTCTTCAGAAGAGGAGAAATAGACTTCCTTTTAAAACAAGTGGTTAAT
>JAGLOH010000150.1 GCA_023139025.1 Candidatus Heimdallarchaeota archaeon
GATATTCCAGATTCCTTCAACCTTAACTGATACTATCAATCTAGAAAAATCGAACTTCTTCTTCTTGAAGGATTTAGATTCTTCTAACCCTGCTCCGTGAACAATGTGGGTTACTTTCGATTCCATTTGTTTTTCAATTTCATCTATAGCTTTTTTTACATCCTTCTGGTTTGTCACATCAACTCTACGATATTGTACCTCAATTTTCAACTTCTTGAGTCTCAGAATATTTTTCGAAACTTCCAAGCCAAAAACGAAATTATTCCATTTTTTATCAATCATGACAGGAGTAACTTTTTCTTCTGTTGCTTTTAGATCTTCAATCATTTTTTCCTTATGTTCTTTTAATTCTTCGTCAGAAAGAGCTAACAATTCAGGAGTACAATAGGAAATATCTTCAATTCCCATAATTGCAACTTTGGGTTTCACGATAGTACATAAAGCTTCAATGCATTTGAATGTGATTCCTCTTCCTCCTCCAGTAGCTAATAATAAATCATTGCTTTTAAGATCAAGTTTTGATGTTTTGGTAACAACATCAGTAATATCTGAGGAAACGAGTGTATATCTTATGCCCTTTTGATAAGATATTTCCTTAAAATTATCCCAATACTCTAATTCTTGAAGAATTTCTTTGTTATTTGATGAATATAAATGCTTAACCTTCATTTTAAATTCTAATCCAAGAGTTTTAACAAATCCAGAAATTCCACCAGATATAGGTACTGCATCAGACTCATATCCAAAGAATTTCTCCGAAGAAATAGCTATGATTCTTTGGTGTGAATTTAATTCAAGTGATTGAAATAGCTTAAACATGTTATTGTAAATCTCTTGATCAACATAACCAGGTTTAGATTTTTCATCAGGCAGAATTATTACAAAGGAATCAAATTCCTTATTCTTCAGCTCAGAAAGTGAATCATTAAAAATACTGTATTCATGATACTGTAAATTCTTCTTTGAGAATTCCTCTAAAATTGAGATTGTTCGAGATGATTCAAGGTTAATTACTAGAGAAGATAGTTTTGATAAATCCAGTTTTTCAGCCTTTTCTTTGTTTAAGCTAGCTGGTAATATAATTATTTTATCTATTCTAACGTCCCTTTCCACTTGTACTGACTTTTTCTTCTCTAAACCAAATTTCACATCTTTTGAGATTGTACTATCTGTTACTGCAAACTTGGAGACGTAATTAGCAATATCTTGAATTGATCTGAATTCTGCTAAACTTACAGTTTCATCTAGAGGAAAATTATATATTTCTCTTATATCCCCAAAGATTTCAGCTTGCTTGATGGTATCAATTCCCAAATCTTCTTCTAAATCCATATCATGTTCAATTAAATCCTGTTCATATCCAGTTGCTTCGGAAACAAGTTCTTTTATTCGGGTTATAAGACTAGAATCATCAATAGATCGAGAAACAGCTGTTTTCTCGGAACTTTCTACTTTATCGTGTGGAAGTTTCTCCAGAATATATGACACTATTTTGTTTGGTGATGTAAATTCAGCAAGACTAAGTGTTTCATCTAATTCAAGATCCCATTTATCTCGAATAATACCAAAAATCTCAGCTTGTTTCACAGTATCAATACCTAAATCCTCTTCTAGATGCATATCAGCTTCAATTAAATTAGACTCATATCCAGTTATCTCTGAAATAATATTGGTTAGTTCTGAAAGAACATTACTAGATCTGACCGAATGAAGTACAGGTTTCCTTCCAAGTTTTTCATCTGCTATCTTTCTTGGTTTTGTTCTCATCTTTAGAACTCTGCCATCTAAAAATGTGCTGTCAAGACTCCCATTCAGCTGATTTAGCCAATTCTCATGATAATTCAGATCATATCGATCATCAGGAGTATTCAATCTAAATGCTGTAAAAGCAATTTGAGAACCAAAACCTGCAGCTAGTCTTATTGCATATTTAACTCTTTTATTTTCTCCTTTTGAGAAGTTTAAACCTACAAATGCTGGGTCAATTTGAGAGTAATTAGCAATAGGTGGAATAATACTCCTCTCCATTGATTTTATTGCAACACATTCCTCTACTCCAGCGCCCATGGCATGGCCTGTGTAACCTTTTGTATTTACGATAATCAATTTGGATACATCAGTTCCGAATACTGACTTTAGAGCTTCAATTTCAGCTTCAGCACTACCTCCTCGTGCAGGTGTATAAGTTTCATGTGAAACAAAGATACCATTTTCTGCAATCTCCTTTCTCGAGATATTATAGTTCTTTTCAATTTTATTAACAAATGTTTCAAATACTTGTGTTATGTTCTTAACATCAAGTCTAGAACCATGGAAAGCACTGTTTGTAAATTGAGAACCTATTAAGTCGACAATAGGCTTAACCCCTCTTTTTTCGTAAGTGGATTCTTTTTCAATTATTAACCCTGCAGCAGCTGATCCAATAATCAAGCCATGTCGATTTTTACCAAAAGGCAGTGCAGCTTTTTCTATTTCCCCTTCTGTTGTGACTCCTCCAGCAACCAAAAATCCTGAACCAATCCAAGGTAGTAAGTTCTCACCAGCTGCATCATCTGCAGCGATAACTATAACTCTGTTACATCTACCTGTTTTAATCCAGTCTTCAGCAATACCAATCGCTTGAGTAGTAGAAGCACATGCTGCATTTATTTGAGTGTTTGGTCCTTTTGCCTTAATCATTTGTGCAAATTGTGCATGCCCCAGTGAAAGAACTTTGAATAGAAAATTTCGACTGAAACTTCTTTCTTCCTCAGATTTTTGATATTCATTAATTTCCTTAATGAGATTATCATATCCTGGAAAAGCCGAAGCAAAGATTATTCCTGTCTCATCCTGTAATTCCTCCGGAAGAGCCCATTCTCCTTCAAGAACCTTTCCTGTTGTGGTAGTTATTGATGATTTTACTAAAGGAATTCCTGCATCATTTAAAGCTTCCAAACCTGCACAAATAGCAAGGGTAAAAGTGATGTCTAGTGACTGTATAAATTTCTCATTTAGACCAAAGTCATTGATAGGATCAAATTTGCCTATTTGTCCAGCTAAACTGATTACTTGAGATAAATCATTTATCTCTTCAAATGATGCAGAACCATCAGGAGATTTTACTAATCGATTGATGTTTTTATCAAGAATTTGTTGCTTAATTTCGTCCTCAACAGTATCGATAAAATTGTGCCCAGAGAGAATCAAATCTATGTTCTCATCATCAAATACATTTTGACTCTTTCCTGGAAATCCTATTCCAACTCCAGTAATACCGATTAGCTCTTCACTCAAAGAAGAAACACTTCTGGTTTCAGACTTACCCAAATAAGTAGTATAGATTTCATGTCCTGTTTTCAAGAAATTTTCTAGCAAACTTGGGTTTTTTTGAATGAATGATTCGAAATCTGATTTTTTGGAAGTAAAAACTGGTATCTCTTTTTGTACTATAGAATGTTCAAAACTTTGATCTAAAGCACTGACTTCTATTTCACCGTTTTCATAACCAGCTTGAATGATTTTGTTTATTGTATCTTTGATTTTATTGATATCATCATCCTTTGCACTTAAAGTATTGAAAACTTTCAAGTCATTCTTATCTTTGAGAATATCCTTAGCAAAAGAGAACAATGCTTTCTTAGGTCCAACTTCAACGAAATATCTAGCTCCTGCTTTATACATGTTTTCTACTTCATCAACCCATCGTACAGATGAACTTATTTGTTCCACCAGAAGATTCCTCATTAATGAAGGATCATTTGGATATGGAAGGCTTGTTACATTACTAAAAACGGGAATAGAAGGGGGTCGAAATTCTATTTTGGATAGTACTTTTTCCATTTCTTCTTCTACATTTTTGACAATTTGAGAGTGAAATGCTGTCGATACATTAAGTCTTATTGCACTTACTCCTTTCTTCTTAGATATCTCTAATACTTCTTCAATACTTTCAATTTCACCTGAAACAACTGTTTGAGATTTTGAATTATAATTTGCAATAGTTAAGTAGGCATTTTTAACTTCATCCATTATTTCTTCCACTATATCAACTGGAGCAAGCACAGCTGCCATCGCACCAGGCACTGTATTTCCCGCCCTACTCATTGCTCTACCTCGCTCTATCACTGCCTTTAATCCATCTTCGAAAGATAATGAACCAGCGATCACTAATGCCACATATTCTCCTAGACTATGTCCAGCAACAATATCAGGTTGTATACCTTCTTCAGATAAGAGTCGTGCTATAGCTATATCTACAATGAATAAAGCTGGTTGAGTAAACTTAGTGTCAGTTAACCTTTTCTTGTTAGCTTCATCAGAGAGTTTCTCCGAACCAAATATTATTTCCTTTAGACTGTAGCTATAATAACTGAACCAGATTTTTTCTGCCTTCTCAAAAGTTTGAGCTACAATTGAAGAATTTTCATAAAGATGTTTAGCCATTCCTAAATATTGACTACCTTGTCCAGTAAACATAAAACTTAATTTTGGTTTAATGCTTTGAAGAGATATTTCACTTGGGGAAGTCAGATCAATTGTTTCAGCTATTGGAAGACGACTTTCTTCAAATATATATTCTACTTTTTCAGGTGAATATTCTTCCAATATTGTGTGATAATTAGTTCCACCAAAACCGAAAGCAGATACTCCTGCTCTTCTAAGAATTCCTTTTTCTACAGCCCAATCAATGGGTTCTGTATTTATTTTTAAATTTGATTTATCCCAATCAATTTTGGAGTTAGGTGTTTGAACATTTATTGTAGGTGGTAATATCTTATTATAGATTGTAAGCGTTGTTTTTATCAGAGATGCAATTCCAGCAGCACTCTTAAGATGACCTATTTGACTTTTTATAGAGCCTACAGCAAGTTTTCTGGTATTCTTACGGTTCTGAAAAACTTCTTCTAGAACATTTAATTCTACAGCATCACCTACAATGGTTGATGTACCATGAGCTTCAATGTAATCTATTTCATTTACTGTTAAATCTGCTAAATGAAGAGCCATTTCAATGGCTTGTTTCTGCCCCTCTGGATTTGGAGCTGTTATGCTTTTACCTCTACCATCTGAAGATGAACCAATAGCTGAAATTACTGCGTATATTTTGTTTCCATCTCTAATGACATCCTCCAATCTTTTCAAGACCATAAATCCTGCACCTTCTCCCATAACAAAACCATTAGCACCTTCATCAAATGGACAAGAACCGGTTGCAGAGAGAGCTTTAATTTTACTGAATTTGATATAAGAAGCTTCATCCATAGATCTATCTGCACCACCTACCAAAACTGTATCAAAATCACCAGAAGTTAATGATTTAACAGCTGTATCCAACGCTGCTATACTTGAAGCACAAGCTGCATCAGTAGTCATGGACTTACCTGTAAGATTAAACACATTAGCAATACGACCAGATATTATATTGGACAGTTCTCCAGGCATTGAATCTTCAGTAACTGGAGGAAATTTCTCATCATATTTTTCTTTAAGATTTTGTAAGAGAGAATTTTGTTTTTCTACACCAAGTGATTTGAAAACTTCATTATTTTCTAATTCAAAAAGGAATTCAGAAACAAATATTCCTTTATTTGTTATTCTTTGAATTTCTCCACCTACTGAATTCCCAACAATCACTGCAATTGGAAGTCTATTTTCCCCATCTGTAGAGATACCAGCATCTTCTAAAGCTTGCTTTGCAGCATCAAGAGACCATTTCTGAACTCTATCCATGCTATCTGATATTTTAGGTGGAATACGATAATTGATAGAATTAAACTTGTAGTCTTCTATGAATGCCCCTATTTTAGAGTAAGTTTTATTTTGAGCTGTTTTATCTTCATCGAAGTGGATGTTTTTATCCCATCTTGAATCTGG